>NZ_JBDJAW010000009.1 GCF_039649665.1 Microbispora sp. ZYX-F-249
CCAGCGGAACCGAGCCAAGCCCCGGGCTTTCAAGCGCCGAGCGGCAAGGAAGCCAACCCGGGCTCTTGAGCACATCCAGTGCTCGGCTCTGTTCCCCAGGCCGCCGCGTCGCTCGGACCGTTGGTAACTGTCACTTTTTTGCAGAGTTACTGCCGGACTATTGCTCAGTCCTGCATGCCTCTGTATGTTTCTCGCAATCGAGCGGATCGGGGCGCTCCAGGTCGGCCCCGAGCCGCGTGCCTCGACGGGTCGTGGTACGCGGTTCCAGAAGGGAACGAGGATGAAATCCCACAAGCTCTCGATACTGCTGGTCTCGGGACTTGCCATTGCAGCGGCCGCGGCGTGCGGCACCGACGACAGCGGCGGCAGCGGTGCCAAGGCGAGTGCGGCGCCCGCGGGCGCCGGACCGGTGTCGATCTCGGTCAACTGTGAGCCGCCGAAGACGAACAAGGCGGAGCGCGCGACGTTCGAGGAAGACCTGGCGGCCTTCCAGCAGCTGAACCCCACCATCAAGGTCTCGAAGGTCACCGACGCGTTCCCCTGCTACGACCCGCGCACCTTCGAGCCGAAGCTGGCCAGCGGTGAGCTCGAGACGGTGTTCTACGTCAACTTCCCCAACGTGGGCCGCCTCATCGAGAGCGGGCAGGCCGCCGACATCACGCCGTACGTCAACGAGATCAAGACGTTCCAGGACTACAACAGCTCCATCGACCTGTTCAAGAAGGACGGCAAGGTCTACGGCCTGCCGACCGACGGCTACGGCATGGGCCTCGTCTACAACAAGGAGGTCTTCACCAAGGCCGGTCTCGACCCGAGCAGCCCGCCGAAGACGTGGGCCGAGGTGCAGGCCGCCGCGAAGAAGATCGCCGGACTCGGTCCCGGTTACGTCGGGTACGGCGAGTACAGCGGCAACAACGTCGGCGGCTGGCACTTCACCGCGTCCATCTACGGCCGCGGCGGGTCGGTCATCACCGACGACGGCAAGAAGGCCGCCTTCAACACGCCCGAGGGCAAGGCCGTGCTGGAGAACCTGCACCAGATGCGGTGGACCGACAACAGCATGGGCTCCCAGCTGTACATCGACTGGCCGGCCCTGATGAAGGCCATGGCAGGCGGCAAGATGGGCATGATGCTGGGCGCGCCCGACGTGCTCATCTCGCTGCGCAACGACTTCGGCGGCAAGTTCGAGAACTACGCCATCACCGCCCAGCCCGAAGCCAAGGCGCTGTTCAACGGCGGCGCCGGTTACATGATCAACCCGAAGGCCACGCCGGAGCAGATCAAGGCCGGCCTAAAGTGGATCGAGTACAAGTTCCTCACCCCGGGCAAGGGCCAGTTCGACTACGTGCGGGCCAAGGGCGCGAACCTGACCGTCGGCCAGCCCTACCCCGACCTGTACCGTGCGGACACGCCGTCCGGCCAGGCCGTGAACGACCTGCGCACGCAGAACGCGAACATCGACGCCGCGCAGTTCGCCGGCTGGGTGGAGGGCTCCAAGGGCATCCCGCCGAAGGCCGAGCCCGGGCCGTACGCCCAGGAGATCTACAAGATCCTCGACACTCCGATGTCGGCCGTGCTGACCCGCAAGGACGCGAACATCGACCAGCTCCTGGCCGACGCCGAGTCGAAGGTCAACTCCCTGCTGGCCTCGAAGGGCTGACCGCCCCGATAATCCGGGGCGCCGCCCGTGGCCGTGACCCACGCGCGGCCGGCGCCCCGGCGAATCGTGCAGGGCGAATCGTGTGCAGGGCAATCACGTCGAGATCGGATCCACAACGATGACCACAGCGAGCATCCCGGCAGCGAGCGGCAGAGGGCGGCAGCCGACCAAACTGCGGCGCGCCGTGCGGCGCAACGTGACCGCCTACGGCTTCCTGTGCGGCGCTCTGATCTGTTTCGCGTTCTTCTCCTGGTATCCGATGGTCCGCGAGGTCATCCTCAGCTTTCAGAGGACCAACTTCGTGGACCCGCCCCGATGGGTGGGGCTGGAGAACTTCCGTACCGTGATCAACGACCCCGCCTTCGGGCCGGCCTGGGTGAACACGGCGGTGTTCACCCTGCTCGCCCTGCTGTGCGGCTACGGGATCCCGTTCGTCACCGCGATCGTGCTGAACGAGCTGCGGCACGCGAGGGCGTACCTGCGCTTCGTGGTCTACCTGCCGGTCATGCTGCCGCCCGCGGTGAGCGTCCTGCTGTTCCAGTGGTTCTACAACCCCGACTACGGGCTGTTCAACCAGGCCCTCGGCCTGGTCCACCTGCCGGGCCTGCAGTGGCTCAACTCGACGAGCACCGCGCTGATCTCGCTGGTCATCGTCTCCACCTGGATGAACATGGGCAGCGGCACCCTGATCTACCTCGCCGCCCTGCAGACCATCCCGAGCGAGCTGTACGAGGCCGCCGAGCTCGACGGGGCCGGCCTGTTCAAGCGGATCCGGCACGTCACGATCCCGCAGACCAAGCTGATCCTGCTGGTGATGCTGCTCCTGCAGATCGTGGCGACCATGCAGGTCTTCATCGAGCCCTACCTGCTCACCGGCGGCGGCCCCGAGAACGCCACGGTCAGCGTCGTCTACCTCATGTACCAGTACGCCTTCAACTTCGGCAATCTCAACGCCGGCAACGCGCTCGGCCTGATGCTCATGATCGTTCTCATGGTGTTCTCCGCGATCTACCTGCGCGTCTCGCGCGACAACACGGTGTGAGGGGGGGAGCGACCATGACCGACGTCACCGTGATGCCCGACAGCCCGGCCGGAACGCCCGCCGCCCCTGCCCGGGACGACCGCCGTGGGCAGCGGCGGCCCCGCAAGCCGATGAACACGCAGTTCCGCACCGCCGTCTCGCCACACCAGCTCAACACGACCCGCGGCCGGATCATCTACTGGATCGTGCTGACGATCGTGGTGGTGAGCTTCACCGCCGCGTTCGTCTTCCCGCTCTACTGGATGGTCACCGGTGCGATGAAGTCCACCGAGGAGCTCAACTCCATCCCGCCGACCTTCCTGCCGTCGCACTTCTCGCTCGACGGCTATCTGGAGGCGTGGGATCTGCTGGACCTCGGCACGCTGCTCGGCAACACCGCGCTCTACGCCGGCGGCGCCTGGCTGCTGACGCTCGCGGTGGACGTCTCGGCGGCCTACGCCCTGTCGAAGCTCCGCCCGGCGCTCGGCAAGGTCGTGCTGGCGCTGATGCTGTCGACGCTGATGATCCCGCCCATGGTCATCATGCTCCCGGCGTACCTGACGGTGAAGGAAGTGCCGATCTTCGGCTGGAACCTGCTCAACACCCCGTGGGCGATCTGGCTGCCGGCCGCGGCCAACGGCTTCAACGTCTTCCTGCTCAAGCGCTTCTTCGACTCGATCCCCCGGGAGCTGCTCGAAGCCGCCGAGATCGACGGCGCGTCGCCCGGCCGCATCCTGTGGTCGGTGGTGATACCGATCTCCCGGCCCATCCTCGGCGTGGTCTCCATCCTCACCGTCGTCAACGTCTGGCGCGACTTCGTCTGGCCCCTCCTGGTCCTGCCGGACAGCGACAAGATGTCGGTGAGCATCGGCATCGCCTCGCTGTCCTCGCAGATGCCGCAGAACGTGCTGGTCGCCTCCCTGGTGATCGCGAGCATCCCGACCATCGTCGTCTTCTTCCTGTTCCAGCGGCACATCATGGCCGGTCTCACCGCCGGCAGCCTCAAGGGCTGATCGACCCCACCCCTGCCGCCGTCACCCCGTAAGGAGTTGTATTCAGCATGCCCGGCAACACCTCGACCCCCGATTGGTGGCGCGGGGCCGCGATCTACCAGGTCTACCTGCGCAGCTTCGCCGACGGGAACGGCGACGGGACGGGCGACCTGGCGGGGCTGCGGTCGCGCCTGCCGTACCTGGCGGACCTCGGCGTCGACGCGATCTGGCTGAACCCGTGGTATCCCTCGCCCATGGCCGACGGCGGCTACGACGTCGCGGACTACCGCAGCATCGAGCCGGTCTTCGGCACCCTCGCCGAGGCGGAGAAGCTCATCGAGGAAGCCCACGACCTGGGCATCCGTACGATCGTGGACGTCGTCCCCAACCACGCGTCCGACCAGCACGCCTGGTTCCGGGAGGCCCTTGCGGCCGGTCCCGGTTCGGAGGCCCGGGAGCGGTTCTGGTTCCGCCCCGGCGCCGGCGACGGCCCGCCGAACGGCTGGCAGTCGATCTTCGGCGGCCCGGCCTGGACGCGGGTGCCGGACGGCGAGTGGTACCTCCACCTGTTCGCCCCCGAGCAGCCCGACTTCAACTGGAACAACCCGGACGTACGCCAGGAGTTCCTGGACGTGCTGCGGTTCTGGTTCGACCGGGGCGTGGACGGCGTCCGCATCGACTCGGCGGCCGTCCTCGTCAAGGACCTCGACAGCGTGGAGGAGTCGTACACCGACCACGACGGCGTCCACGAGATCTACCGCGAGTGGCGGCGGGTGTCCGACTCCTACGGCGGGCGGATCCTCATCGGGGAGGTGTGGCTGCCCGACCAGGAGCGGTTCGCGAACTACCTGCGCCCGGACGAGCTGCACACGGCGTTCAACTTCGACTTCCTGTCGAGCGCGTGGGAGCCGGCCGCGCTGCGCCACAGCATCGACCTGACCCTCGCCACGCACGTGCCCATCGGCGCGCCCGCGACCTGGGTGCTGTCCAACCACGACGTCGCCCGTCCCGTCACCCGGTACGGCCGGGCCGTCACGTCCTGGGACAACGCCGACCGCCGGGACGGCATGCCGTCCGACCTGGAGCTCGGCCGGCGCCGGGCGAGGGCGGCGGCGTTGCTGGCGATGGCCCTGCCCGGCAGCGTCTACGTCTACCAGGGCGAGGAGCTCGGCCTGAACGAGGTCGAGGACATTCCCGAGGAGCTCATCGACGACCCGATGTGGGAGCGTTCCGGCCACACCGTCCGCGGCCGCGACGGCTGCCGGGTGCCGCTGCCGTGGTCGGGGGAGGAGCCGCCGTTCGGCTACAGCACGGGCGAGCCCTGGCTGCCCCAGCCGGCGGGCTGGCGCGGCCTCACCGTGGAGGCCCAGCAGGCCGACCCCGACTCGATGCTGTGCCTCTACCGCTCGGCCCTGCGCCTGCGGCGCGAGCTGCTCGGCGACGGCACGCTGACCTGGCTGCCGGCCACGGACGACGTGATCGCGTTCCGGCGCGACTCCGGGCTGGTCTGCGTCGTCAACCTCGGCGCCGAGCCCGTTCCGTTCCCCGTCCGGGGCTCGGCGCTGCTGGCCAGCGGCCCGATCGACGGCGACCTGCTCCCGTCCGACACCGCTGTCTGGATCCTGGAGGCCCGATGAGAATCCTGCTGGCGGCGGCCGTCGCCGTCACCGGGCTCGTGGCGGTCCAGGCTCCGGCGTCCGCCTCGGCGAAGCCGCCCGTCGTGACACGGGCCGCCCTCGACCCGGCTCTCGTCGCCGGGCGCGGGGCCGACGTCGACTTCGCCGAGCAGGAGGCGGAGAACGCGGCCACGAACGGCACGGTCATCGGCCCCGGCCGCGACGCGTACACGCTGCCGGCGGAGGCGTCGGGCCGCAAGGCGGTGCGGCTGACCCCCGGGCAGTACGTCGAGTTCACGCTGCCCAAGGCGGCCAACGCGATCACCGTGCGCTACAGCGTCCCGGACGCTCCCGGGGGCGGCGGCATCACCGCGCCGCTCGACGTCGCGGTGAACGGCCGCAAGCAGGCCACCATGACGCTCACGTCGCAGTACGCCTGGCTCTACAACCAGTATCCGTTCACCAACGACCCGGGCGCCGGGCTGCTGCACCCCGACTGGTGGATCACCGAGTGCTCCTGCGTGCCGGCCGCCACCACCCCCACCCCGGAGATCGCCAAGCCGTTCCGCCCGAACCACTTCTACGACGAGCAGCGCCTCCTGCTGGGCCGGACGTACCGGGCGGGTGACACCGTGCGGCTGACGGTCCCGGCCCGGAGCGGCGCCGCGTGGACCGTCGTCGACCTGCTCGACTCGCACCTCGTCGGCCCGCCGCGGGTGGAGGTCCTCGCGGCGAACGTGCTGGCCTTCGGCGCCGACCCCACCGGCAGGCGCGACTCCGCGGGGGCGATCGACAAGGCGATCGCCTTCGCCAAGCGCACGCGGCTGAAGGTCTACATACCGCCGGGCACCTACCAGGTGAACCGGCACATCCTCGTGGACGACGTGACGATCACCGGCGCCGGAAACTGGTACACGATCATCAAGGGCCGTCAGACCGACCTGGCCACCCCGGCTCCGGACGGCTCGGTGCACACCGGCGTCGGGTTCTACGGCAAGGACGCCGCGGCCGGCGGCAGCCGCAACGTCCACCTGTCCGGCTTCGCCATCGAGGGCGACGTACGGGAGCGGATCGACACCGACCAGGTCAACGGGGTCGGCGGCGCGATGAGCGACTCGACGATCGACGGGCTCCACATCCGCCACACCAAGGTCGGCATGTGGTTCGACGGCCCGATGCGGAACATCAGGATCACCAATAACGTGATCGTCGACCAGATCGCGGACGGGCTGAACTTCCACACCGGCGTCACCGACTCCGTCGTGTCGGGCAACTTCTTCCGCAACACCGGCGACGACGCCCTCGCCCTGTGGTCCGACAAGACCGCGGACGCGCGTAACACGATCGACCACAACACCGTGCAGACGCCCGTGCTGGCCAACGGCATCGCGATCTACGGCGGCACGGACACCACGGTCGCGAGCAATCTGATCGCCGACCCGATCAGGGAGGGCAGCGCCATCCAGGTCGGCTCCCGGTTCGGCGCGGAGCCGTTCGCGGGCAGGCTCCGCATCACCGGCAACACCACCGTACGCGCCGGCACCTTCGAGCTGAACTGGAAGATCGGCCTGGGGGCCATCTGGTTCTACGCCCTGGAGAAGGACATCGACGCGGACATCGAGGTCAGCGGCGACCACTACCTGGACAGCACGTACAACGCGATCATGCTCGTCAGCGAGTGGTCGGTGAAGGACCTGTACGCGATCCCGAAGGTCCGCTTCACGGACATCCGGGTCGACGGCACGGGCACCTCCGTGGTCAGCGCCCGCGTGAAGGGCTCGGCGTCCTTCGAGAACGTGGACGCCCGCAACGTCGGCGCGGTCGGGGTCAACAACTGCGGTGCCTTCAACTTCCCGCCCACCGGTTCGGAGTTCTCCCTTACCGACCTCGGCGGCAACGACGGCGGCTGGCTCGCTTCCTGGATGCTGCCCAACACCATCACCTGCGACGACCGCCCGCCCGTCGTCCCCCCACCCCCGCCGTCCCCCTGGTGACGCGGAACGTCATCCCCAGCTGACCGTCGTTACACGTCCCGAGTGGCGCAGAGTCGATCTCACCACAAGGGCTTCCGCGGCTTCGCAGGAAGCCCTTGTGGTGCACTGCTGTCGCCCGATGGCATCAGGGCACGTCGAACATCCCAATCTTGACCGCTTCGACAAACCGTTGCCACTCCTCGTGAGTGAAGGTGAGCACGGTAGCGTCGTCTCCCTGCTTCCCGTCGCGCACGCCGACGCGCCCATCCTGGAATGCCACTTCCACGCAGTCACCTCCGGTGCACGCACGTTTCCAGGTCGCACCAATAAACGATGGGCGCTCCGCCATGCGCTCTCCTTTGGCCCGCGGGGATAGTACATCTATGTTAGTAGATGCCTATTTACGGGGGTATATCCCTCCGCGTTCGACGAGCGGGGTCAGGGCTTTATTGCGTCACGGCGTGACTGCCCGCCTTGATAGCCGCGACGAAGTCGCGCCACTCCTGACGAGAGCAGACGATCATGCCGTGGTCTGGGTGCTTCGAGTCCCGCAGCGCGACCCGATCACCGATGAGGGCCACCTGAACGCAGTTGCCTCCCCCGCAGCGAGAGGCGCTTCGCCATTCAAGTTCGTTACCGAACGTTTCGGATTCGAGTTCCATCTGTTTCCTGTCACTAGGATAGAGTTTCAGGCGCGACTCAAGTTCTTCCTGTGACCTGATTGGCGAAGTCATCTCTTGCGAGGGTGATGCGGTCGGTCGATTCCTGCGGCGATAGCGCGGCGGCCCTGATCCGATCGAGCGCCTCTTCGTAGACGGTGAGTTCTTCGGGCTTTTCCAGGTACTCTCCACGGGTGAGTAGTTCCAGGTAGACCACACGGGGCGCCGTGGGGTCGCGGGTCTGAAGGAAGACAAAGGGGTTGTCTGAGCACATGTATGCTCCGCCCCTAAAGGGGATCACCTGAACCGTCACATGCGGTAGGTCGGCCAGTTCGAGCACTCGGTCCAGCTGCGCCCGCATCGTCTCCGCAGTGCCCACTCTGCGTAGTAGGGCTGCTTCGTCCATGAGGGCCCAGTAGGTGGGCGGTTCGCTCTCCAGGAGTTTGCCCTGTCGCTTGATGCGGGCGTCGACTCGTCGATCGAGCATCTCCGAGGAGATCAGTGGACGCATGCCCCGGATGAGTGCTCGGGCATACTCTTCGGTCTGCAACAGGGACGGGATGAAGGCCGTCTGAAATTCGTAGATCTTGGCGGCTGCGTCTTCGAAGTCCAGGTACGTGTTCAGATTGCCGCCGAGGTCGCCGTACTCCTGTCGCAACCCCGGCATGCGGGCTTCCCGTGCCAATGTCATGAGCTCAGAGATGGTTCGTTCACCCGTGACGCCATAGATACGGCACAGGTCGCGCACGTCCCGTTGGCTGGCGCCGCGCTGACCTGTCTCCATTCGGCTGATCTTCGCGGGGCTGCACAACAGTTCCTGTGCCACCTGCTCGACGGTCATGCCGGATGAGCGGCGCATCTCTCGCAAGCGGCTCGCAAGTTGACGCCGGCGAAGAGTCGGATTGGTGCGGGCCATCAACGGTCACCCTCTACGTGTGCTGTGGCCGAAAAGGAAAGCCTAGCACTGGTGGCACATGCCATTGTCAAAGAACTGAACGGCGGACTGCCCACCCTGGTGTAATGCACAGCCCTGACGTGCGCCCGCGTCGCTTCGGTCTCCTCGCCCGAGCATACGCCGGAGGAGCGGCCCTATGTCGGTCAGGCGTGAGCGGGCGGTACCCCATCTCCAGGCACAACGCCCTCCCGGCATGTCGGCGGTACTTTCGCGGTCCAGCTTCATGCGCCCTCTCGACACGCTGATGGCAGGCATGGCAATGGCCAATGGCAATTGCCAATGGCAATTGCCAAATGAAGGTTGCCAACGGCAATAGTGGGGTAAAGCTAGGACATAAGCCTCAACGTGGCGGCTGGACCAGCCGGTTCCCGGAAGGAGGCGATGCGACCTGAGGGCTCGCCTTGCGGCCCTCCCCCTGAAATGCGCCGCTGGGCCGATGGTGGCACATCGACCCAGCGCAGACGACCATCCGACCTACCTGCTCAGCAAGGGGATGATCCCGTGCACTTCAACAACAGGAACATGCGCGCTCCTTCCCTCATGTGGTTACGGATGCGCATCGTCGCCCTCCTCTGGAGGGTGGGCGAGGAGGCGTTCGCCGAGATCGACGCGTTCGCGTGGGTGCAGCGCTGGGAGATCCGGCGCACCTGGCACACCCACACCTACCGTGACCCGAGGTTCGACGCCCTCACCCCATGCCGGGTCTGCTCGGCGAAGGGGCGGTGCCCGACCGGCCTGCCGTGCCGTCGCTGCCGGGGGACCGGACGCGTGAACGTGCTCGAAACCCCGGCCTCCCGCAGGCCCGAGCACCCGTCGGGCGGACGGGCATGAGGCACCCGGTCCGGCGCAACACGCATCTGGTCCTGCGGTTCATCGAACGGGAGACCTCTCCCGTAGCACGGCCCGGACCGCTGGTGGTCCTGTGGAGATGGCGTTACGAGACGGCACTGCTGGGGGGAGGGCCTGCGGTCGTCGTCCTCGCGGTACGCGCGGCGGGCCCGGCCGTCACGATCGTCGCCGGCTCCCTGGTCTGCCTGCTGGTCCTGGTCTGGCCGCAGGCCAGGCGGGAGGTGGCGGGCCGGTTCTGGTGCGTGGTGACGCCCCACCGTGTACGGAAGGCCTGCGCCGAAGCGTTGATCGTCAGCCGGCGGGGCAAACTGCCGGTCATCCTCCGTACGAGGCCGGAGCCGTTCGGCGAGCGCCTGTGGGTGTGGTGCAGGGCGGGGACCAGTCCGGGAGACCTCGAACGGGCCCGCGACATGATCGCCGCCGCGTGCTGGCTGGCCCGCGAGGTGCGGATCACCAGGGACCCGCACCGGACGTCACTCGTCATCGTGGACGTGGTGCGGCACTCCGGCCGCCCCGCTTCCCGGGAGCCCGCGGAGACCGGTGAGGAGCGGACGCTGACGCGCTTCAGGCCCTGACGGGGGATAGGGGGAGAAGTCAGGCAGGGGGCTTCTCGGCAGCCGCGACGGCGGACAGTTCGACCGTGCAGAACGCGCAGCGCCGGGCGTCGACGGGGATGTCCGACAGGCACTCGGGACACTTCTTCTCCGTGGCCTCCTTGTCCCGGTCGAAGAGGCTCAGGAAACGGGTCATGGGCATGACGACCAGCCAGTAGACGACGGCCGCGACGATCAGGAACGTCAGCAGGTGGTTGATGAAGTCGCCGTACTTGAACACCGCGCCGTTGACGGTGAACTTGTAGCTGGAGAAGTCGGGCTGTTTGCCGCCGGTGATGGCCGCGATCAGGGGGGTGATCAGGTCCTGTACGAGGGCCTGGATGAGCCCGCTGAAGGTCGCGCCCACGACGACGGCGACGGCGAGCTCCACCAGGTTGCCCCGCAAGAGGAACTTCTTGAATCCGCTCATGGGAAACGAGCTATCCGGTTTTGCCTTTCCCATGCAAGGGGTTGACTCGGTCGAAGTCACTCCCAGGCGTGCCACGATGAGGTGGAGAACCGGCCGAGGAAAGGGGAGGGCGTTGCAGGACCGATCGGGACGTTCCACCGGCGATGCCGACGATCCCCTCACCGGCCGGCGTCCGACCAGTCATGAGCGGCTGACGGGCCTGCCCTGGGACGCGTCGTACCACGAGGGCCCCGCGCCGTGGGACATCGGCCGGCCGCAGCCGGCGGTAGTGCGCCTCGCCGCCGAAGGCGGGTTCACCGGGACGGTTCTCGACGCGGGCTGCGGGAGCGGGGAGAACGCTCTCCACGTCGCCTCGCTGGGCTTGCCCGTCCTGGGTGTCGACGTGGCGGAGACGGCCCTGGCCATCGCCCGGGCGAAGGCCGGCGATCGGGGCGTGGAGGTCGAGTTCGCCGCGGCCGACGCTCTGCGCCTGGAGCGTCTCGGGCGCAGGTTCGACACGGTGCTGGACTGCGGGCTGTTCCACACCTTCGACGCCGCGGAGCGGTCCGCCTACGTGACGAGTCTCGCGTCGGTGACCGAGCACGGCGGCACGCTGTACGTACTGTGCTTCGGCGACGGCGGCTCCGGCACGGGCCCGCACCCCGTCGGCCGGGAGGATCTACGGGCGGCGTTCGACCTCGCCGACGGCTGGAGGGTGGTGGCCATCGAGCCGGAGCGGATCCGGACGCGGTACCACGACGACGGGGCGCCGGCCTGGCTCGCGACGGTGAAGCGGGCCTAGATGCCGGAGGGCTGGGCGGCGTCGGCCGGCCCGTACGGCACTGGACGATTGTTTCGGTCGCGATGTGGACGGTTATCGGACGCGACCCGACTTGCGGTCCTGACCGAACTCAACAGACGGTTGTTCTGGGAGCGCTCCCATTTCAGGTATCGCTGGCCTGGGCCGAAGCGGCTTCGACCCGGTCGAGCGCGGCCAGCAGCTCCCCCTTCAACACGGCGGGCAGCCGTCCCTCGCGATACCGGACCTCGATCTTCTCGCGGACGACGGCCAGCCCCTGACCGCTGTCGACGGCGTTGCGCAGCACCTGTTTGAGGTCCAGGGCGACGTCGTCGTCGATGTCGTGGGTGGCCTCGGCTCCGTCCACCAGCAGGTTGAACTGCCGGACCGCGGTGTCGACCCCCATGGGCGCGGCCGTCGTGGCCAGGGGCAGGGGTGCGACATCGGACTTGCCGGTGGCCGAGGTCTTCGGCCGCCTGACGGTGTCTCCCGCGTCCCGGTCCTTCTTGACGACCTTCACGGTGCTCGTGGGGGAGGGGCGGTGCCGGGCAGGCCCGGCCGTGCGTACGGGGTCCGCGACGGGCGCGACCGTGTGCCGCGGCCGGTCGACGGGACCGGCGACGGCTTCGCCCTGCGGCGGCGGCGAGACGCTGGCCTGCGCGTACGCCACCGACGGGCTGGGCAGGACGGCCACGGCTCCGACCTCGGGGCCGCTCGTCTGGGTGAACCAGAGAATGCCGCCCAGGGCGGCGGCTCCGACGGCGGCGGCGCCCCAGCCGGCCCCGCGTGGGCCGGGCGGCTTCTTCACCGCGCTCAGGGCGGCGGCGACCGCCCGCGCGCTCGGCCGGTCCACGGGGTCGGGACACAGGCAGCGCCGGCACAGGTCGGCGACCTCCTGCGGCAGGCCCGGCACCCCTTCGGGTACCGGCGGCGGTCCCTCCCGCCGTGCCGCCTCGATCGCCTCCCAGGTCTTCTCGGGGTACGGCAGCGCGCCCGTGAGCATCTCGAACAGCAGCACGCCGAGCGCGTAGACGTCCACGGCCGGGTCGGCCGTCGTGCCCTTCAACCGCTCCGGCGCGACGTACGGCGGCGTGCCGAAGTCGGCGACGAGCTGGTCGTCGGCCTCGCCGATGAACGCGGCGATCCCGAAGTCGAGGAGCTTGGGCCCGTCGTCGGCGAGCAGCACGTTCTCGGGGGTGACGTCGCGATGGACGATGCCCCGGTCGTGCGCCGCCGCCAGCACCTTCGCCAGCCCGGCGGCGATATCCGTCGCCTCGGCCCAGGGCAGCGGGCCCTCGATGATCCGGTCGGCCAGCGACCGGCCCTCCAGCAGGCGCATGACCACGAAGGACGCGAGCCTGCCACCGTTCGTGACCGTCTCGCCGTAGTCGTAGACCTCGATCGCGTCGGGGTGGATCAGCCGGGCGGTGGCCCTGGCCTCCCGGCGCATCAGTTCCCGTCCGGGACTGTCGTCGTCGAGCGAGCCGTCCAGCACCTTGATGGCGACCATGCGCTGAAGTGACTGGTCGAAGGCACGCCAGATGACCGACATCCCGCCCGTCGCTATCCGCTCCTGGAGCAGATAGCGACGGGTCAGGACGTCGCCTTCTCGAAGCTCAGGCCGATTCACGAACCACCAGTTCCGTGGGCAGCACCGGATTGCCCTTGGGATTGTCCCCGTCCCCGAGTGTCATGAGAAGCAGTCGTGCGGCGAGCGTGGCCATTTCCTCGACGGGCTGCCGCACGGTGGTCAGCGCCGGCGAGGTGTGCCTGGCCACGGGCGCATCGTCGTATCCGATGACGGCCACGTCGTCGGGCACCTTCCGCCCGGCGCGGCGCAGCGTCTGCATCGCCCCGGCCGCCATCACGTCCGACGCCGCGAACACGGCGTCGATGTGCGGCGCCCGTTGCAGCAGCCATTGCATCGCGTGCGCGCCGGACGCGTGGGTGAAGTCGCCGTACGCCACGGGCATGTCGAGCACACCGGCGTCGCGGAGCGTCTGCCGGAAGCCCTCCAGCCGGTCGCGGGCGGCCGGCAGGGTCGGCGGCCCGGCGATCGTGGCGATGTGCTTGCGGTTGTTGAGCAGCAGGTGCTCGGCCGCCTGCCGTCCGCCGTCACGGTTGTCCATGTCGACGAACGGGAGGTCGATGCCGTCTGGCGGCCGCCCGGCACAGCGCACCGGGACGCCCGAGGCCGCCAGCGTTACCGCGAGGGGGTGCCGCGCGCGTGCGCCGATCAGAAGGACTCCGTCGACGGAGCCCGCGACCAGCGGTGGCGCGGCGATGGAGGCGGTCGCCGGGGTCGCGGTCATCACGACCATGGGGACCCCGTGCGTCGTCAGCACCTCCTCGCAGGCGGACAGGAGCCTGGCGTAGAACGGCTCGGTGAAAAGGCGTGGACTGTGCTCGCAGACGACGGCGGCGATGATCTGCTCGGCCCGCCTGCCCGCGGATCCCCTGGGGGCGCGGCGCCGTACATAGCCCAGACGCGACATCGCGTCGTGAACTTGTCGGCGGGTCGACGTGGTCACGCGTACCGAGCCGGTCAAGACCCGGGAAGCTGTTGCCGGGGAGACGCCGGCTGCGGCGGCTACCTCTGCGAGGGTGGGAAGATCGGCCATCCGGTCTCCTCGGCCCGAAGGTTCACACGGCTTGGGAGCGCTCCCAAGCGAAAGTATCACTGTTTCGCTCGTGTCAACAGAGGTTTCCTCGGTGTGAAACCTTTCGTAGAGTTTCGCTCCCGTTTGGCACAGTTGGAGGCTAGAGCACGGCAGTGCTCCAGGGAAGGGAATGGGAATTTTGACACGTATTGACCAGCTTGTCCGATAATCACCGTAAATATGCCGAAATGCCATGTAGGGCGGCCGCAACCTGCTCCCGGCGGTAGGGTCCTGCCGCAGAGGGATCACGGACGGACCGACCGCGCCCGGCCCCCCGGGGGTGGTGGCGGCCGTCCCCGAGCCAGAACCGGAAAGGCCTCCAGTGACGACCACTATCCGCCGGCTCCCCGTCGTGACGGCTCGTGTGACGGGTGCGTTAACAGGCGTGCTCGCCACGGTCCTGCTCGCCGGGTGCGGCACGCCGGACCGGGCGAACCAGGCCGCGTCGCCGTCTCCTGCGGTTCCGGCGGCCGCCTCGCCGGCCGCCACTTCCGGCGCGGCCACGGAGTCCCCGCTCACCGCCGGTCCGGATGAGACCGGCCCAGATGAGACCGGCGCAGATGAGACCGGCGCGGATGAGAACGGTGCGGCGGAGCCTGCCGGCGGCGGGAACGCCGCCGACGTGACGTTCGCCCGGCAGATGATCCCGCACCACCTCCAGGCCCTGGAGATGGCCAGGCTCGCGGAGACCCGCGCGGGCGACCCGTGGGTCAGGGAGTTCGCGGCCAGGGTCGCCACGGCCCGCGACACCGACATGCGTACGTTCAGGGGCTGGCTCGACATGTGGGGCGCCGAGCCGCTGCCGCGCGACCACGCGATGCCGGGCACGCAGACGCGGGCCGAGATCGAGGCGCTCGCCAAGCTCAACGGCCCGCAGTTCGACCGGAAGTACGTGACGCTGATGATCGAGCACGACAACGGCGCGATCAAGCTGGCCCGGGCCGAGCAGTCCAAGGGCGCGTTCGAGGGGGCCAAGGCGCTGGCCGTCGCCACCACGACCGCCCTGGGCGCCGAGGTCAAGGAGCTGAAGAAGTACCGCGCGCTGCTCGACTGAGCACTGCCGTGGGCCCGCCGCCCCGTCAGTTCTCGTACGTGTCGAGCCGGGGCGGCAGGGCGTTCCACGTGCAGAACGCCGACGACTCGTGGACGTCCCGGAGGAAGGCGATCCGCAGCCACTGGTCGGTCTCCCAGACCTTGACCTCGTAGCCGTCGTTCGGGGTCGCCGTCACCACGCGGCAGTCCCTGGAGGTCACCGCGATCGTCGCCCGGCCGCCCTTCAGGGTGAAGGTGTGCAGGCTCTCCCCGCCGGAGGTCCTGCGCGGCCGGGCGGCGGGCGAGGGGTCCGCGGATCCGGCCGGCCCGGCCGGCTGGGTGGAGCGGGCCGGCCGCGGCGCCGGAGAGGTCCGCGTCCGCGTCGGCGTGGCGGTGACCGGGGCGCGGGAGGGGGACGGGCGGCCGGACGGGGCGGAGGACGGCCGTCCCGACGGCTCGCCGGACGGACTGTCGTCAGGGGTGTCCTGCGGAGAGGGGGCGAGGGTGCCCGGCGAGGTGGAGAGCGGCGCGGCGACGGCCACCACCGGAGCCAGGGGCGCGTCGTCCAGGATCGCGCTGCGCAGCACGTCGCGCACGCCGAGCCAGGACACGCCGACGGCGAGCGCGGTCGCCCCGCACCAGGCGATCAAGTAACCCGTGGCCCTTCTCATGGGGCGCTCACTCTATCCCGTGTCGTAGTAAATGCCGCTCGATACCTTTCGGTCGCCCTCTACGGTTTTTGCCTGCCTTAAATCACGGCGAATCCGCACGTTTCGGATCGCTCTTCCCGGGACGCCGTGTGGAGTGGGCGTGTACGTTTCTGCCCCATGGCGACCGTTCTGGTGGTTGAGGACGACGAGTTCGTCCGGTCCGCGATCATCCGCGACCTGACCGGGCGCAGCCACGCGGTCCGCAGCGCGGGCCGCGCGCTCGACGCCCTGCGGGAGATCGCCCACGCCGCCCCCGACGTGGTGGTCCTCGACCTCGGACTGCCCGACCTCGACGGCGCGGAGGCGCTGAAGATGCTCCGGGCGATCTCCGACGTACCGGTCATCGTGGCCACCGCGCGGGACGACGAGGCGGAGATCGTCCGCCTGCTGCGCGGCGGCGCCGACGACTACCTGGTCAAGCCGTTCTCCGGCGACCACCTCAACGCCCGCCTCGAGGCCGTGCTGCGCCGGGCCCGACCCGGGACGCCGTCGTCGGTCGCGCGGGTCGGCGGCCTGGTCGTCGACGCCGACCGCAGGGAGGCCCGCCTCGACGGCGTGCCGCTCGACCTCACCCGCCGGGAGTTCGACCTGCTGGCCTACCTCGCCGCGCGGCCCGGCCGTGTGATCTCGCGCAGGGAACTGCTGGCCGAGGTGTGGCGGCAGTCGTACGGGGACGACCAGACGATCGACGTCCATCTGTCCTGGCTGCGGCGCAAGCTCGGTGAGAGCGCGTCCCGCCCCCGATATCTGCACACGGTGCGGGGAGTCGGCGTCCGGCTCAGCCCTCCCGCAGAGGGCTGAGCCCCCGGCGGGAACCGCGATGACGGTACGAGGTCCGGAGCGGGAGCCGCGGTGAGACGGAGCCTGGCCCTGGTGGCGGTGGCCGTGACGGCGATGGTCGCGCTGGCCTTCCTCATCCCGCTGGCCGTGGCGGTCAAGGAGATCGCCGAGAGCCGCGCGCTCGCGGACGCCGAGCGTCAGGCCGCCACGATCGTGCCCGCCCTCGTCGTGACCGACGACGCGGCGGCGCTGGAGCGCGCGCTGGCCAGCACCCCGGCGGGGACCTCGCGGCTGGCCGTCCACCTCCCGGACGGGCGCACGGTGGGCCGCTCCCGGGTCGCGCCCGCCGACGTCGCGGGCGCGGCGGAAAGAGCCAGGACCGTGCCGGTGAGCAAGGGATACGTGCTGCTCAGGCCGGTCGCGCTGGGTGGCGGGCGGCGAGCCGTCATCGAGGTGTACGCGCCGGAGGCGGACGCGAGCAAGGGCGTGTCCACCTCCTGGGCCGTGCTGACCGGCGTCGCGGTCACCCTTGTAGTGGGGTCGGTGGTGGTGGCCGACCGGCTCGGGGCCCGGGTGGTCCGGGCGGCGCGGCGGCTCGGGCAGGCGGCGGCCGCGCTCGGGGCGGGCGACCTGACCGTGCGCATCGTCCCGGACGGCCCGCCGGAGCTGGTGGCCGCAGGGCGGGCCTTCAACACCATGGCCGACCAGGTGGCGGTGCTGCTCGCGGCCGAGCGCGAGCTCGCCGCCGACCTGTCGCACCGGCTGCGCACCCCGCTGACCGCGCTGCGGCTGAACATCGGCGGCCCCGGCCCCGAGGCCGAGCAGCGCAGGCTCGCCGTCGACCGGCTCGAACAGGCCGTGGACGAGATCATCGAAGCGGCCCGGCGGCCGTCCCGGGCCGCGCCGGCCGGCTGCGACGCGGCGCTCGTGCTGCGGGAACGGCTCGCCTTCTGGTCGGCGCTGGCCGAGGACCAGGCGCGGCCGTGGCAGCTCGTCGGCGCGGACGAGCCCAGCCCGGTGCCGGTCGCCGCGGCCGACCTCGGCGCGGTGGTCGACGCGCTGCTCGGCAACGTCTTCCGCCACACGCCGCAGGGCACGGCCTTCCGCGTCACCCTGCACCGGGGGAGCGGCATGGTGGGCATCCTCGTCGCGGACGCGGGCCCGGGCATCCCCGATCCGGAAAGGGCGCTGCGCCGGGGCAACAGCGGGGCGGGCTCCACCGGGCTCGGCCTCGACATCGCCCGGCGCCTGGCCGAGTCGACGGGCGGCGGGGTGCGCATCGAGGACTCGGCACTCGGGGGGACCGGCGTCAACGTGTGGCTGCGCACCGACGGCCGGGCACCCGGCCCACGCCGCCGCCTGCTGCCGCGTACCCGCGCCCGAGGGTCCCGTCACTGACCCTTTGTCGCGGATCGTCCGGCAAATTGTCCGAAAAGGCCGACTTGGCCGGGATACATTTCGGGGGACCGCAATCAGAGGAGATCACGGTGGAGTTCCGCGTGCTCGGCCCGGTCGTCGTGCTCGGCGACGGGGGGACGCCGCTCGACATCGGGCCGTCCCAGCAGCGGGCGGTGCTGGCCCTGTGCGTGCTGGCGGCGCCGCGCCCGGTGAGCACGGCCAGGATCGTGGACGCGCTCTGGGAGCAGGAGCCGCCGCCGGGGGCGGTCAACACCGTGCAGGCGTACGTGTCGAAGCTGCGGCGCGTGCTCGAACCCGGCCGGGTGCGCAGGGCGAAGCCGTCGGTGCTGGTGAGCAGGCCGGGTGGGTACGCCGTCGAGTTGCCGCCGGAGAGCTTCGACCTCGGCCGCGCCCAGGCCGCCGTCGCGGCCGGACGCCGGCTGCTGGAGGCGGGCGACCACGCGGGAGCCGCCGGGCGGCTCCGCCTGGCTCTGGCGGAGTGGCGGGGCGAGCCGCTGGCGGGGTTCGAGGAGGAGCCCTGGGCGCGGGACGAGATCGCGCATCTGGCCGAGCTGCGGCTTGCGATCGTCGAGGACGTGGCCCAGGCCGAGCTCGCGCTCGGGCTCGGACGGGCGCTGGTGCCCGAGCTGACGAGGCTGGTGACGGCGCACCCCCTGCGCGAGCGGCTGCGCAGGCTCGGCGCGCACGCCCTCTACCAGGCCGGCCGTCAGGCCGACGCGCTCGCCCTGCTCTCCGAGGGGCGCCGCCTGCTCGTCGGCGAACTGGGCCTGGACCCCGACCCGGGGTCCCGTGAACTGGAGCAGCGGATCCTGGCGCAGGACCCCGCGCTGACGCCTCCGCCCGCGGCTCCTCATGCCCCCGCCCCGGCGGCCGTCGTGAGCCCCGCCGCGCCGGCGGCCGAGGCGGACCCGGATTCCGGACCGCGGGAGGAGCCCGGACGGCCGGAGGGAGCCCTCATCGGCCGGGCGGCCGAATCGGCCGCGCTGCGCCGCGCCGTCGCCGCGGACGGCACGCGCGTCGTGCTCGTCGCGGGCGAGCCGGGCATCGGCAAGACCAGCCTGGCGGAGGACGCCGCGGCGCACGCGCCGGTGGCGGTGTTCGGCCGCTGCTGGGACGGCACGGGCGCGCCGCCGTTCTGGCCCTGGGCCCAGGCCGTGCGCCACCTCACCGGGCGGCACGGGGAACTGGCCGAGATGCTCGGCGCGACCGGGGAGTTCGCGCTGTACGACGCGTTCGCCCGGCTCGTCGCGGAGCACGCGGCCGCGCACGGCAGGGTGAAGGGCAGGGTGCTCGTCGTCCTCGACGACCTCCAGTGGGCCGACGCCTCGTCCCTGCGGTTGCTGGAGTTCCTCGCCACCACGCGGGCGTGCCCGGACCTGACCGTGATCGCGACCTACCGCGACACGGAGGTCGGCGGGCCGCTGGCCCGTACGCTCGCCACCCTCGTACGGCTCCCGCACGTCGAGCGGATCACGCTGGACGGCCTGGGCGAGGAGGCCATCGCCGAGTATCTGCGGCGGGCGGGCGCGGACGCCACGCGGGCGGCCGAGGTGGCCAGGCGGACCGGCGGAAACCCCTTCTTCCTGGGCGAGCTCGTCCATCTCGACGGCGGCGAGGCGCCGGGCGCGGTCGCCGACGTGCTGCGCGGCAGGATGGCGGCGATGCCGCCGGGCGCGTCCGGCGTCCTGTCGGCGGCGGCGCTGCTGGGCCGCGACGCCCCGCTGGACGTCCTGCTCGACGTGGTGCGGGACGTGATGGACGTGCCACGCGACGAGGTGCTCGACGTGCTCGACGCGGCCGTCCGGGCGCGCCTGCTCACCGAGCACGACCTCGTCTACCGGTTCGCCCACGACATCGTCCGCGACGTGCTGCGCGACGGCCTCGCCCCGCTGCGCAGGCGCCGTCTGCACGCCGGCATCGCGGCCGTGCTGGAACGGCGCGGCACGCACCTGGCCGAGCTGGCGCACCACTACCGCGAGGGCCTGGTCATCTCCGGCATGGCGGCCAAGGCGATCGAGTACGCCCGGCAGGCGGCCGCCCACGCCATGGCCCAGTTCGCCTACGAGGACGCGGCCGAGCACCTGAGGCACGCCGTCGCCCTCACCGCCCAGCTTCCGGTGACCGACCGGGAGCTGCGGTGCGACCTGCTGCTCGAGCTCGCCGAGGCGCAGTCGGCGGCGGGGATGAGCACGCAGGTCCACGCCACGCTGGAGGAGGCGGCCGAGATCGCCGACGCGCTCGGGGACGACGACCGCCTGGCCCGCGCCGCGCTCGGGTTCTCCGACCCGCTGTCGTGGGCGATGTACGAGGAATGGGCCGCGGGCGGGGCGCTGACCGGGCGCATCGAGCGGGCGCTGCGCGGCCAGGGGGAGGGCTCGCCGTGGCGGTCCCAGCTCCTGGCGGCCTTCGCCATCACGGGGTCGTTCACCCGGCCGGTCGAGGAGAGTGTCGCGCTGGCGGCCGAGGCCGTACGGGAGGCCCGCGGGCGGGGCGACGACGGACCGCTGCTGCGGGCGCTGAGCGCGTACGAGATCCTCTCGCGGGGGGTCGCCGGCCAGGCCGGGCGGCAGGCGGCCATCGACGAGATGACCGAGGTGGCCCGCCGGACGGGCGACCTGGTGGCGGAGTGGCTGGCCCGGGAGGCCGAGCACGTCGAGCTGGTCAAACAGGGCGAGCTGGAGCGGGCGGCCCGGCTGCTGACGTGGCTGTCGGACACCGCCCGCAGGATCCGCCAGCCCGCCCTGCTCAGCCTCACCGCCTGGTTGTCGGCGATCCACGCCCACCTCCGCGGTGACACCGGCCGCGCCCTGGCGGAGGCGGAGGAGTCGGCCCGGCTCCATCCGGAGGGCGCTATGGGCCGCGACCACGCCGAGAGCCGCGCCGCCGTCTTCCGCTGTCTGGCCGCGCGTGCGCGGGGTGACGCGGCGGCGGCGCTGGCGCTGGCGGAGGAGGCGCCGGCGCGGCGGCCCGGCGAGCCCGGATGGCGGGTGCTGCGCTGCGCCGTTCTGCTCGACCTCGGCAGGAGGGACGAGGCCCTGGAGGTCTTCGCCGGTCTGGCCGCCGACGGCTTCGCCCGCATGCGGGGTGACCTCGCCTACCGGTTCATCCCCGACCTGCTGAGCGAGGCGTGCCTGGCGCTGCGCGACACGGCCGCGGCGCCGGTGCTGCACGATCTGCTCCTGCCGCATCGGGGCCGCCTGCTCGGCTGGTCGGTGACCGACCTGTGCCTGGCCCGGCTGGCGCTCGTCCGCGACGACGGCGACACCGCGCGGCGCCACCTGCGCGACGCGCTCGCCCTCGTCCGCCGCTCCGGGGTCACCCTGTACGAGAAGCCGATCCTGGCCCTGCTCGCCCGCGTGTGATCAGCCGTTCTTCAGCGCTTCGGCGAGGGTGTCGCGCAGCGGCGTGGTGGGGCGGCCGATGAGGCGGGACAGGTCGCCGGGGGTGTCGCCGAGCCAGCCGTCGGCGATGTCGGCGTCGGTCTGGGCGAACATCGCCGCGACCGGCCCGGGCAGGCCGGCCGCCTCCAGCACCTTGGCGTACTCGGCGACGGGCAGGTCCCGATACTCGACCGGGGCGCCGGACAGCTCGGCGACCAGGGCGGCCAGCTCGGGCATGCTCCAGGCGGCGTCGCCCGACAGTTCGTACACGGCGCCCCGGTGTCCCTCTCCGGTGAGGACGGCCGCCGCCGCGGCGGCGAAGTCGGCGCGCGCCGCCGAGGCGACGCGGCCGTCGCGGGCGCTGCCCGCGATGACGCCGTGCTGCGCGCCCTGCCGGGCAGCCGCGACGTAGTTCTCGTGGTACCAGCCGTTGCGCAGGAAGGTGAAGGACAGCCCGCTCGCGCGGATGTACTCCTCGGTCGCCCGGTGCTCGGGCGCGAGGCCCAGCGGAGTGGTGTCGGCGTGCAGGATGCTCGTGTAGGCGACCGAGTCCACCCCGGCCGCCTTCGCCGCGTCGACCACGGCCTGGTGCTGGGCGAGCCGCCGGCCGGGCTCGCTGCCGGAGATGAGCAGGACCTTGGCGGCGCCCGCGAAGGCCGGCCCCAGCGTGGCGGGACGGTCGTAGTCGGCCTCGCGCACCTGGATGCCGCGCCCGGCCAGGTCGGCCGCCCTCTCCGGGCTGCGCACCGCCGCGACGATCCGCGCGGCGGGGACGCGCGCGGCGAGCTCTTCGATCACCAGACGGCCCAGATGCCCGGTCGCCCCGGTCACGACGATCATGGTTTCTCCTCTACAGTGCTTTCTGTTGGTTAGTGCTTTCTATCAGAAAGTACTTAAAGAGCGTAAGCTGGCGGGCATGGAGGAGTTCGAGGACCTCGTCGCCGACGTCTTCTCGCGCAAGTGCACCTCGCGCACGGTGCTGGAGACCATCACCGGCCGGTGGGCGATCCTGGCGCTGGCGGCCCTGTACGAAGGGCCCTACCGGTTCAACGCGCTGCGCCGCCGGGTCGACGGGGTGAGCGAGAAGATGCTGTCGCAGACCCTCCAGGCGCTCGAACGCGACGGCATGGTGCTGCGGGAGGCCGAGCACACGATCCCGCCCCGGGTCGAATACAGCCTCACGCCGCTCGGCCGCGAGGCCGCCGAACGCCTGCTCCCCCTCATCGCCTGGACGGAGGAGCGCATGCCCGAGGTCGTCGCCGCACGGGAACGCCATGAGGCGCGCTGAGGCGGGCAAGCCCGCGCCAAGTTCGGAACAAGACCGTCCGCAGAGCCTGTAAGCATGGACACACAGCTGACAGGTCCCTGGCGGATCGCGCCCGACGTGGTGCTCCTCCCGTTGATCGAACCGGTCGCGGCGGGATACGCCCACACCAACTCGATGGTCATCACCGGCCGCGAGCCGGTGATCGTGGACACCGGCGCGGCCGGGCACCGCGACCGCTGGACCGAGGACGTCTTCTCGGTCGTGGAGCCGCGCGACGTGCGGTGGATCTTCCTGAGCCACGACGACCCCGACCACGCGGGCAACCTGGAGGTCGCCCTGGAGATGTGCCCGGACGCCACGCTGGTCACCGGCTCGCCGCCACGTCCCGGACGCGGCTTCACGCCGCCGCCGGGCCGCACGCAACGGATCGCCGACGACGAGTCGTTCGACGCGGGCGACCGGCGGCTGACCGCGGTGCGGCCCCCGCTCTACGACGCGCCGGCGACCCGCGGCCTGTACGACGACCGCAGCGGCGTCTACTGGGCGGCCGACTGCTTCGGCGCCGAGGCGCCGGTGGCGACGGCGGACGCCGGGGACCTCCCGCTCGAGGACTACCTGGAGGCCGTCCGCGGGTTCGGCGCCGAGCTCAGCCCATGGCACCGCTGGCTCGACCCGGGGGCCTTCGGCCGGCACGTCGACCGGCTCGCGGCCATGGAGATCATCGCGATCGCCTCGGCCCACGGGCCGACCGCGACCGGGGACCGCGTCGCCCGGGTGATCGACGCCGTACGCGGCCTCGCCGGGGCGCCCGGTCCCGCCGCGAATCCGGCGCGCTGAGGCGGCCGCGCTCCCCGGCGGGCGAGGGGCGGCCGCACGCCGGGCCGGCCGCCCCCGCGCTCCCGAGTCGGGCCAGGTCACCGGCGCTTTGCTCACTGATGGCCGGTTCAACCCGTTGCCATACACGCAGTTAACGTGGCGGGACTGTCGGAGCCTTTTCTGGGCAGGCACGATGTCTTGTGAACGACACTCAGCACCACGATCTCGCGCGCGGGGTTCCGGGCAGGGCACGGACCGCGGGCGAGCGCGACCATAGAGCCGGTGGGCTCCGGGGCCGTCCCGGCATGACCGCCGAGCCGGCGGGCGAGGAGGTCCAGTGAGGGAGATCTGGCCGGGGGATTCCTATCCGCTCGGAGCGACATACGACGGCGCGGGCACCAACTTCGCGCTCTTCTCCGAGGTGGCCGAGCGGGTCGAGCTGTGCCTGTTCGACGACGACGGCAACGAGGAGCGCGTCACGCTGAGCGAGGTGGACGGCTTCGTCTGGCACTGCTACCTGCCCGGGGTGGGGCCGGGCCAGCGGTACGGCTACCGCGTCCACGGGCCGTACTCGCCCGGGGACGGCCTGCGCTGCAACCCCAACAAGCTGCTGCTGGACCCGTACGCCAAGGCGGTGGAGGGCTCGGTGCAGTGGGACCAGGCGGTGTACGGCTACCGCTTCGGCGAGCCGGACAGCCGGGACGACAGCGACTCGGCGCCGTACGTGCCGAGGTCGGTCGTCGTCAACCCGTTCTTCGGCTGGGGGCACGACCGGCCGCCGGCCACGCCGTACCACGACACCGTGATCTACGAGGCCCACGTGCGGGGCCTGACGATCAGCCACCCGAAGATCCCCGAGCGGATCCGGGGCACGTACGCCGCCCTGGGCCACCCCGAGATCATCGATCACCTGACCTCGCTCGGGGTCACGGCGATCGAGCTCATGCCGGTCCACCAGTTCGTGACCGACCACATGTTGGAGAAGCGGGGGCTGTCCAACTACTGGGGCTACAACACGATCGGCTTCTTCGCGCCGCACAACGCGTACTCCAGCTCGGGGCAGCGCGGCGGGCAGGTGCTGGAGTTCAAGGCGATGGTGAAGGCTCTGCACGAGGCGGGCATCGAGGTGATTCTCGACGTCGTCTACAACCACACGGCGGAGGGCAACCACCTGGGCCCGACCCTGTCCATGCGGGGCATCGACAACGCCAACTACTACCGCCTGGTCGAGGACGACCGGCGCTACTACATGGACACCACCGGCACCGGCAACAGCCTGCTGATGCGCAGCCCGCACGCGCTGCAGCTGATCATGGATTCGCTGCGCTACTGGGTGCGCGACATGCACGTGGACGGCTTCCGCTTCGACCTCGCGGCCTCTCTCGCCCGCGAGCTGCACGAGGTCGACCGGCTGAGCGCGTTCTTCGACCTCGTCCAGCAGGACCCGGTGCTGTCGCAGGTCAAGCTCATCGCCGAGCCGTGGGACGTCGGCCCCGGCGGCTACCAGGTCGGCAACTTCCCGGCCCGCTGGACCGAGTGGAACGGCCGCTACCGCGACACGATCCGCGACCTGTGGCGGGGCGAGCCCGCCGCGCTGCCGGAGTTCGCCAGCCGCCTCACCGGGTCGAGCGACCTCTACCAGGACGACAGCCGCCGCCCGGCCGCGTCGATCAACTTCGTCACCTGCCACGACGGGTTCACGCTCCAGGACCTCGTGTCGTACAACGACAAGCACAACGAGGCCAACGGCGAGGACAACCGCGACGGCGCGGACGACAACCGCTCCTGGAACTGCGGGGTCGAGGGCCCGGCCACCGGCCCGGTCGCGCAGCTGCGCGAGCGGCAGAAGCGCAACTTCCTGGCCACGCTGTTCCTGTCGCAGGGCGTGCCGATGCTGTCGCACGGCGACGAGATCGGCCGCACCCAGCAGGGCAACAACAACTCCTACTGCCAGGACAACGAGATCAGCTGGGTCGACTGGGGCACGATCCTGGAGGCCGGCGCCCGGAACTCCACCACCGGGGACGACGCGGGCACCAGGGAGAAGCGTCAGCTGCTCGACTTCACCCGGCGCCTGGCCCGGCTGCGCCGTGACCACCCGGTCTTCCGCCGCCGCCGTTTCTTCTACGGCCGGCCCGTACGCGGTTCGCACGACCAGCTGAGCGACATCGCCTGGCTCACGCCGTCCGGCACGGAGATGACCGACGCCGACTGGACGAACGGCTACGCGAAGGCGCTGGCGGTGTTCCTGAACGGCGACGCCATCACCGAACCAGACCGGCGCGGCCGGCGGATCAGCGACGACTCGTTCCTGCTGCTGTTCAACGCTCACCACGAGGTGATCAAATTCACGATCCCCGACGACTACGGCGAGCTGTGGGCGACCGAGCTGGACACGGCGATGCCGGTGCTGAGCGAGTCGCGCGTGTGCCGGGCCGGCGAGGCCGTGCCGGTGAGCGGCCGGTCGGTGCGGGTGCTGCGCCGCGTCTGACGTTCCCGTGCCCGCCCGTACGCCGGGGTGGATGTGTCCTTCCCGGCGTACGGGTCACGGGCAGGCGGCGCCCGGCGCCGGTTTGATCGGCAGCGTGAACGGCGCCGGGTCTCCATCGGGGAGCTGGGAGAACGTCATGGACTTCGCGGTCACGGTCACGTCCACGGAGGGGTCTGTCCGCACGCCGGGCCCGAGCCCGACCTTGATCGTGACGACCTTGAGCGGCACGGTGAGTTTGCGGGTGCCCGACCCGCCCACGGTGAAGGTGGCCGGGATGTCGTACCACGGCACCAGGGAGTGGTAGGCGCCGACGCGGAACTTGCCCTTCCACGTGCCGTAGGGCCCGTCGCAGGAGACGAAGTCGACGATCCTGCCGCCTCTGATGGTGCTTGCGGCCGGGCGGTCGAGGGACACCCGCACCGCCCGCCCCCGCGTGGGCTCCCCGGACGGGACGGACGAGGGGGTGGGTGTCGCGGCCAGGTGATACTCGGCGACCAGCCGGCCCTGGCCGGTCACGTCGGTCATCGCCGCGATCTTGCCGAGCGGGTCGCCGAGAGTCGCGGTCAGCGCGGCGTAGACGGGCGCGGGCAGGGCGCCCGTGATGGCCTGCTCGACGAACCGCCGCACCTGCTGCACGTCCTGCCGCTTGACGGTCACGCGCAGCACGACCAGCCCGTTGGCGATGCGGCCGTGGCGGTGGGCGTCGTCCGATTCCCTGCTCATCGTCAGGGCGAGGGTGGTCCGCTTGTCGTCGCCGACCGCCGCGTTCCGGGTGCCCACGGGGGTGGCGTGCTGCTTGCCCGCCACGACGTCCCAGGTGGCGGCCGAGCCCGGGGCGCCGCCCTTGGCCAGGGTGATGCCGAGAGCCGAGGCGCACTGGCGCACCTCGGGGGAGAAGACGTCGCCGGGACCGTCGTTCACCGTGGCGATCGCCTTCGCCCCGCTGAATCCGGCCCCGGTGGCGTAGTGCGCTCTGGGCGGCTCGGCCGTGACCGAGACCGTCCAGTCGCGCAGCGCCGCGACGACCGTGACCGCGAGGGCGAGACCGCCGACCGCCGAGCGGAGGGCCTGGATGAACGGGATCCGCTCGATGACGGCCGCCGCTCCGTCCAGCCCGTACTGCAGGCCCTTCGTGAGCGCCCAGGCGATGATCGGCTTGAGGAACGGGATGTCCGGCAGGACGCCGACGATCGCCCCCGCGACGGCCTGCAGGGTGTTCCTGAAGAACGCGGACAGGTCGCCGCACGGGCTCGCGGCGGCCAGCCGCACCCGGGTCACCGCGCCGCCGGCCTCGATCGCGGCGATTCCGGCGTCACCGGTGCCGGTGCCGGCGGTACCGACGGCGCCGGCGCCGGAGGGGCCTGCGGGCGGGCGCTTGGCCGCGTTCGCCGTCACGTCGGCCGTGAACAGCGCGAGCACGAGCGTGGGGAACAGCAGGGTGCGCGGCTGGTTGAGGTTCTGCCCCGCCATCAGCGTGCGGGCGTACTTGGCGCCCTGCGTCCGTCCCGCCGCGACATACCCCGCGAGCAGGAAGGAGATGGGCACCGAGCCCTTCGGCATGGGCAGCAGCGCGTCGATCCGTCCGGCGTCGATCCCGCCGCCCGCGTCGGCGTCGCGGGCCAGGTTCGCCACCTGGGAGCGCAGCAGCCGCAGCGGTCCCGGGTGCCGTGGCTTCTTGACCGGCCGGGCGTCCGCCGGGCCGTCGTACACCCCCGCACCCGCGGCCGTCAGCGCGTCGACGGCGGCGGCCGCGCCGGTCGGCGCGGCATTGCGGGCGGGGTCCGCGTCGTCGAGGTTCAGCACCGTGCAGGAGGCCGATCCCACGACGACGGCCAGCAGGATCGCCATGATCCTCGCGACGCCCGTCCGCCCGCGTGCCCGTTCCGACCGTTCACATCCCACGGCGATCCCCTCCGGCACAGGCCCGGCCCCTACCGGTGAATCGTCCGCAGACGGCCGGACCGTTACGAGACGGCTGGACGAAGTTCTGACCAGGGAGAACGCGCGAATAGAGTGCTGATTCGGGTTAGTCGCCGTCGTGCCGGGCAAGAGGGGTCCCTGCCCGGCGGACACCCCTGCGGCGCGGTGCTGGCAGGGGCGCGCCCGTGACGGGCACTATGGAAACGACCTCCGGGAACGCGCTGTGAAAGGCGGTTCGGTGACCTCTACCTATCGGGTGCAGCTGACGCCCGACTTCGGATTCGCCCAGGCCGCGAGCCTCGTCGGCTACCTCCGCGAGCTGGGAGTGGGCCGGCTCTACCTGTCGCCGATCCTCCAGGCCTGCCCGGACTCCCAGCACGGGTACGACGTGACCGACCACGGCCGCGTACGCGAGGAGTTCGGCGGGGAGGAGGGCCTGCGGGCGCTGGCGGCCGAGGGCATGCCGCTGGTGTCCGACATCGTTCCCAACCACATGACCGTGCCGGTGCCGGAGTCGGACAACGCCCAGCTGTGGGCCGCGCTGCGGGACGGGCCGGGGTCGCCGGCCTCCCGGTGGTTCGACTTCCAGTGGCCGGTCACCCTGCCGCTGCTCGGCGACGACGCCGACGAGGCGCTGCGGGTGGACGACGGCGTGGACGGCCGGGTGCTGCGTTACCACGACCACGCCTTCCCGATCAGGCCCGGCACCGAGCACCTGCCGCTGCCGGAACTGCTGGAGGCCCAGCACTACCGGCTGGCCCACTGGCGGGAGAGCCCCGGCTACCGGCGCTTCTTCGACGTGTCGTCGCTGATGGGCCTGCGCGTGGAGGACCCCGAGGTCTTCGAGGCCACCCACGCCGTCACCTTCCGCCTCATCGAGGAGGGGCTGATCCACGGCCTGCGCGTCGACCACCCGGACGGCCTGGCCGACCCCCGCGGCTATCTGCGGTGGCTGCGCCCGCACGTGCCCGGCCCGCTGTGGGTGGAGAAGATCCTCATCGACGGCGAGCGGCTGCCCGAAGACTGGCCGTGCGACGGCACCACCGGCTACGACGCGCTCAACATGGTCACCCGGCTGTTCGTCGACCCGGCCGGCCGCGACGCGCTCATCGAGACGTTCGGCCGCCACACCGGCGTGCGCGACGACTACGAGACCGTGCGTCACGACGCAAAGAAGCACGTCCTCGACCTGTTCTTCACGGGAGAGGTCGACCGGCTGACCGACGACCTCGGCGATCCGGCGCTGCGCGAGGCCGTCGTGGAGCTGCTGGCCGCGATGCCCGTCTACCGGGCGTACGTGAACCCGGGCGAGCAGCCGTCCGCCGCCTCCGAGGCGACGATCCAGGAGGCGGCCGCGCTGGCGGCCACCCGGACCGACCCCGCCGCGGTGGCCAAGGTGGCCGACCTCGTCCTGTACGGCCCGCCGGAGGCGGTCACCCGCTTCCAGCAGACCTGCGGGCCGGTCATGGCCAAGGGCGTCGAGGACACGGCGCTCTATCGGTGGTATCCGCTGGCCTGCCTCAACGAGGTGGGCGGCGAGCCCGACAGGTTCGGGGTGTCGGCGGCCGAGTTCCACGAGTTCTGCGCGGGCCTGCCGCCGCGGACGATGACCACGCTGTCCACCCACGACACCAAGCGGTCGGAGGACGTGCGGGCCCGCCTGGCGGTGCTGTCGGAGATGCCCGAGGAGTGGGCGATGGCCGTCGACTCCTGGGCCGCGGCCGTGTCGTTCGACCCCAAGCTCGACTACCTCGCCTGGCAGTCGCTGATGGCGGCCTGGCCGATCTCCCTCGACCGCTTCACCGGCTACCTGCTCAAGGCCGCGCGCGAGGCCAAGACGGCGATCTCCTGGCTCAACCCCGACCCGGCGTACGAGGACGGGATCAGGGACTTCGCCCGGCGGGCCATGGACGCCTGTGGCTACTCGGTCGCCGCGTTCACCGAGGTCGTGGACCGGTACGCCCGGGTCAACTCGCTGGGGCAGAAGGCCGTGCAGCTCCTCATGCCGGGCATCCCGGACGTCTACCAGGGCAACGAGATCACCGACTTCTCCCTGGTCGACCCGGACAACCGGCGGCCGGTCGACTTCGAGCGGCGCCGCCGGCTTCTGGCCGAGCCCGACGACAGCTGGGACGGCCAGAAGATCCGCGTCACCGCCGCCGCGCTCGGCCTGCGGCGGCGGCTCGACCCCGAGGCGCCGTACGCGCCGGTCGAGGCGGGGGAGCACGCGGTGGCGTTCAGCCGGGGCGTTCCGGGGCAGGGGACGGCCGCGGTCGTGGTCGCGACCCGGCTGCCGGTCGGCCTGGAGCGCAAGGGCGGCTGGGGGAGCGAGACGATCACGCTGCCGCCGGGGCGCTGGCGCGACCTGCTCACCGGCGCGGAGCACACCGGTGAGGTGCGGATGGCCGACCTGCTGTCCGCGTACCCGGTCGCGATTCTCGAGGGCTGACGGCTTCGTTCGATAGGGGGAGATGCGGCATGTTCGAGGTCTGGGCGCCGGCGGCGGAGCGGATCGAGGTCGAGCACGGCGGTTCCCGCCACCCGATGACACGGGGCGAGGGCGGCTGGTGGACCGCCCCCGGCGACGAGCACGACCTCGACTACGCCTTCCACGTGGACGGCGACGGGCCGTTCCCCGACCCCAGGACGCGGCGCCAGCCGCACGGGGTGAACGGCCCGAGCCGGGTCTACCACCACGACAGGTTCGCGTGGCGGGACCAGGACTGGCTCGGCCGCGACCTGCGCGGCGCGGTGATCTACGAGCTGCACGTCGGCACGTTCTCGCCCGAGGGCACCTTCCGGGGGGTCGCCGACCGGCTGGAGCACCTGGTGGACCTCGGCGTCGACTTCGTCGAGATCATGCCGGTGCCGCCCGTGCCGGGCAAGCGCAACTGGGGCTACGACGGTGTGGAGCTCTATGCGGTCTTCGAGGAGTACGGCGGACCGGACGGGCTGAAGAGCCTGGTGGACGCCTGCCACCGGGCCGGTCTCGGCGTCATCCTCGACGTCGTCTACAACCACCTCGGTCCTTCGGGCAACTACCTGGCCAAGTTCGGGCCGTACTTCCACGACGCGAAGGGGTCCTACTGGGGCGACGCGGTCAACCTCGACGGGCCCGGCTCGGACGAGGTGCGGCGCTACTTCATCGAGAACGCCCTGCAGTGGCTGCGCGACTACCACGTCGACGGGCTGCGTCTCGACGCCGTGCACGCCCTGCACGACAAGCGGGCGGTCCACTTCCTGGAGGAGCTGTCGGCCGAGGTCGACGCGCTGTCCGCCGCCGTGGGCCGGCCGCTCACGCTCATCGCCGAGTCGGACCTCAACGACCCGCGCATGGTCACCCCGCGCGAGGCCGGCGGCCTCGGCATGCACGCGAGCTGGAACGACGACGTCCACCACGCCATCCACGCGAACGTCACCGGGGAGACCAACGCCTACTACGGCGACTTCGCGACGTTGTCGTCGCTGGCGAAGGTGCTGACCAGGGGGTACTTCCACGACGGGACCTACTCGTCGTTCCGGGGACGCTCCCACGGCAGGCCGGCGACCGGGATCCCCGGCCACCGGTTCGTCTGCTGCGCCCAGAACCACGACCAGATCGGCAACCGCCCCGAGGGCGACCGGATGCGGCCCGAGCAGCTCCGCCTCGCCTCCGGGCTGCTGCTGACCTCGCCGTTCACGCCCATGCTGTTCATGGGCGAGGAGTGGGGGGCGAGCACGCCGTTCTACTTCTTCACCGACCACTTCGAGCCGCACCTGGCCGAGGGCGAGGGCGAACGGCGGAGGAAGGAGTTCGAGGGCTTCGGCTACGACTGGAAGGCCCCCGAGCCGGGCGACGAGGACACGTTCCTGCGCTCCAAGCTCGACTGGGAGGAGCTGTCGAAGGACGAGCACGCCTCGCTGCTGGGCTGGTATCGCGACCTGATCGCCCTGCGCCGGTCCCACCCCGACCTCACCGATCCCCGCCTGGACCGGGTGCGGGTCGAGGTGGACGAGGACCGGCGCGTCGTGGTGATCGAGCGCGGCTCGCTGCGGGTGGTCGCCAACTTCGCCGACGGCCCGGTCGCCGTACGGCCGGCCGCGTCCCGGATCCTGCTCGCCTCCGACGAGTCCGCCCGGCTCACCGGAGAGGCTCTGGAACTGCCCGGCCGTTCCCTGGCCGTCACGGAGGTCTGAGGGTCAGGCCCGGTCGAGGATGAGATCGGCGGCGTGCCAGGCCATCGCCATGATGGGGCCGTTCAGGTTGCCCGAGATCATGGTGGGCAGCACCGAGCAGTCGACGATCCGCAGGTTGTCCAGGCCCCGTACGCGCAGCCGCGAGTCGACCACGTCGTCGTCGCCCGGGCCCATGGCGCAGGTGCCCATGGCGTGGTAGCCGCAGTAGCCGCCGCCCAGCGCCGCGTCGATGATCTCCTCGTCGGAGTCCACGCCCGGCCCGGGGAAGGTCTCGTGGGTGAGCCGCCCCGCGATCGGCTCCTGGGCGAAGTACTCCCGCATGCGGCGGAACAGGTCGACGCCGACGCGCCGGTCGTGCTCCGAACCGAAGTAGCCGGGCTCGATGCGCAGCGGCGCGTCCGGGTCGGCGGCAGTGATGGCCACGCTGCCCTCCGCGGTCGGGCGGAGGATCTCGGCGACGACCGAGACTCCGGGCTGCCGCTCCACCGTGACCGTCTCGCCCGCCCGGTACGTCGCGACCGACCACGGCCCCATCAGGAGCTGGGTGTCCGGCCGGTCCAGCTCGGGCCGGGTCTTCAGGAAGGCGATCACGTCGTAGGCCGGCGCGGCGAGCGGGCCCCCGCGGTTCACCAGGTATCGCAGCGCGGTGACGCCCTGCCGCAGCGGCGTGGACAGCATGCGGTTGTAGCCGAGGTCGTCCTTCAGCCGGAACTTCAGCGCCAGGCACCGGTGCTCGCGCATGCGCGCGCCGACCATGGGACGGTCCAGCCTGACCTCGACCCCGGCCGGCCGCAGCACCTCCGCGGGGCCGATGCCGGACGACTGCAGCAGCTTCGGCGTGCCGAGGCTGCCCAGGGACAGGACGACCTCCCGGGCGGCGCGATACTCGACCAGGGCGCCGCCGGCGTCCCGGGCGGTGACCCCGACGACCTTGTCACCGTCGAACAGCAGCCCGGTCACCGTGGTCCCGGTCACGACGGTGAGGTTGGCCCGGTCGCGTACGGGGTGCAGGAAGGCCCTGGCCGCGCTGAACCGCCGCCCGTCCTTGATGGTCGCCATGGCGTGGCCGACGCGTTCGTCGTCGGACTCGTTGACGTCCGTCATGACGGTCAGGCCGAGCGCGGCGCCGGAGGCGATCATCTCGTCGCAGAGGGGATCGGGGTCGCGCGGCGGGGACACGTGCAGCGGCCCGCCCGCTCCGCGGGTGGCCGTGGCACCGAGGGCGTTGTCCTCCATCGCCCGGAAGATCGGCAGAATCGTGTCCCAGCCCCAGCCGGGGTTGCCGAGCCGTACGAGTTCGTCGTAGTCGGCGCGGTGGCCGCGGTTGTACACCATGCCGTTGATGGAGCTCGACCCGCCGAGGACCCGGCCGCGCGGCCATATCTCGGCCTGCCCGTCCGGACCGAACGGCTGCGTCCGGTAGTGCCAGACCTTCCGCGGATCGTCGAAGAGCTTCCCGAAGCCCTTGGGCACGTGGTAGAGCGGGTGGCGGTCGGCGCCGCCCGCCTCGACCAGCAGCACGCGGACGGCCGGATCCTCCGACAGCCGGTTGGCCAGGACGCATCCGGCCGACCCGGCCCCGATCACCAAATAGTCGATCATGCCCTCATCTTCACCCGCGCCACTGCGGCGGGCTAGACCTCGAGCGGCCCGGGCGACGTCCGATGAACGGCATCAAGGCTGGAGACGGAAGGTTTCGAGGGCACCTCGGACGTCGTTCTCCTCGACGGCCTTCGTCAGCAGCCGTAGTTGCCGCACTTGACCGTGCAGTCCGGCGGTGTCGGCGCTGCGAGCCGCGAGCCGCAGCACTTCAGCGGCCGACTGCCGGTCTCCGCGCAGAGCCGACAGATGCGCCAGGTTCTTGGCGAACGAGACGCGGGCAATCAGCGGTACGCCGTGGCGCACCCGGGCGAAGGGCGCGACGAATTCACGTTCAAGCGTGGACGCGGCCTCCACGAGGCCGGCGTTGGTGAGGAACTCGATGACGCGTTTCATCGTCCGGTAGTACTCGAGCGGCCGCTCGTCCCGGTAGCCGCGCGCGCTCACCAGCAGGGTCAGGTGCTGATGCGAATCCTGCCGCATCATGACGTGCTGCCGGACGATCGGAGCCCGGTCCCCAGGGCCCGCGTGGTCCCTGATCCAGGCGTCGCGGACGCCATCGGTCAGGATGCTCTCGTAGGCGGTCGTTTCGCCTCTCGCCTTATGGACGATCGCGCGTAGCAGGTACCACTGCGGCAGCACCCGCGTCGTGACGGTGGCGTGCGCGGATCTGCTCAGGTGATTCCAGCCGCGGTCGAGGTGGTCCTCCGCCGTCCGAAGGTCGGCCGGCGAGGCTCCGCCCGCGATCAGCATCTCGGCCAGGGTCACCTCGAGTACGGCCACTCCGGCGGAACCGGCGAGGCCGAGGTCGTGGGCCAGCGCCGAGAGCCCCTCTCCGCACAGGTAGACGAGCCGGGGAGCACCGGTATCCAGGTAAAACCGGCGCAGACGCCGGTGTTCGAGCAGGAAGAACGTGTCGGTGAAGACCGGGTCGCTCGCCAGCCTCTCCCTGAAACCGGCACCGGCGATCAGGGGCAACGCCCAGTCAGAACCGGTGCCGCGCGTCATCTCCCTGCCTCTGCGGTTAGTCGATCAGAAACTCGTCGTACCCCGCGCCGACGAGGCGCTCGTACGCGGCCCACACGTCGCCGGGAATGTCGACCGGCGCCTGGAAGCCTCTGTCGGCGTACACGCGCAGGCGCTGGAGGTCGCCGACCATGAGGTTGATCATGCGGGTGAGCGGAACCTCGTCGGACGGGTAGTCCCGTAGCGGGATCTGGGGTGGCCTGGTGAACCAGGTCGGCTCCGGCCACTTCATCAGGGCGACGGCGAGGGACCGCCGGGCCATGTAGGGCTTGGAGACGATGACGCCGGATGTGACCCGCAGGCCCTTCTCCGCCGCGAGCTCGCGGGACAGGTCGAAGTTGTCGCCCGTGTTCCTCGCTCTCGGTTCGACCAGGATCGCGTCCTCCGGCACCCCGAGGGCCACGAGGCGCTCGGCGTACACCTCCGCCTCCGCGCGGGTCCATTCGGTCCCTGTCACCTTGCCCGCCCCGCCCGTGGTGATCACCACGGGAGCGCAGCGTTCGCGTACGAACAACTCGGCCGCCCTTTCCGCGGCACGCAGGTCGTGGCTCCCGAGTACCAGGAGTACGTCGGCTTCGACCGGTCCACTGTCGACGACATGGAAGCCCCAGAGGATCTCCACGTCTTTGCGAATCTCGGGCGTGAGCCCGGTTTCAAAATCGTTCATGGTGAACCAGCCTGCTGGGTGGGTGATAAGACGGTTCAGACATCCTTAGCACGCGCGAAGCGTTGCCAGAGTAATCTCCGGCGATTCGGAGGCACTCGATGTTGCTCTTTTCCGAGTGGAAGTCTGGAATGCGCTATCCGATGCTGATCGAGGACGAGCGCCTGGCCCGCCGTCAGACATAGACGGGTCGCGGCGTGTCTCAGCGCCCGGTCGAGAGCGCGCAGCGCCGCCCTCTCTTCGGCGCTGATCGCTTCATTGGACAGCAGGCGTCCGGTATAGCGGAATCTCCATCTGCCGTGATCGGCTATCACGGCGAACGGGTTGATGTCCCTTCCGACGTTGTGGAGATCCTTCACGTGGCCGTCCGCGTAGACACGCCGGCCGAGTCGCTCGCGCATATCTTCGGGAAGTCGCTCGGCCGTGCGCACGGGTGCCAGCAGATTGTGCCCCCCGCCCAGGGAATCCGGGCGTTCGCAGTAGAGCATGACGATGTCCGGCGGATCCTCCGCGTTGACGAAGTCCATGTGGATGGGAGACTCGCCGGCGCCCTCCGACCGGGTCGCCTCGCGATCCAACCGGACTCCGATGGGGCGCCATGCCGGGTGCTCTCCGAACACCTGGATGGGACGCCCCACGGCGGCCAGGCGATCCTCCAGGATGGCCAGGGCGCGGGATGAACTGGGATCGACGTCGGGTGGAAGGGCCAGTACGGCGTAGCCGTCCTCCCGCAGCGCGGCGGCGATCCGTGCGTCCGCCTTCGGGTCAGGGACCTCAATCGCCGCCATGGTGCACCCTCTTCCGTGCCTGGGTGAGCCGGCGTACGAGCCTCCTGCGCATCGTGAACGTGGCGATCGTGGTGACCGCGATGAAGGTCAGGAACACGTAGCCGGGAGCGTCCACGGATCTATCGCCGGTGACGACATTGGTGAAGAAGCCGATCAAGCCGCCCAGGAGGCACCATAAAAGGTTGTCGAAGACCGCTTTATCCGACTCGGCGTCCCGGAGCCGGTTCAAGGAATGCTGGCTCACCAATCGGACCGTAAGGTCCTCGGGGTCGGGAAGTATGATCGGTGCCGTGGTCCCACCCCGTGTGGCGTCTCCACGCAAGGTCGCCCCGACCAGTTCGGACAGGTACTTGTCGAGTTCCGAGGATCCTGGACTTCCCCATTCGCCTCGGGTGTCCTGGGTCTTGTCGTCCGGCATGGGCGCTCTCGCCTGGTCGATATCCGCGCGCTATTCGGTGCCGCTGGCGCATGCGCCGCCCAGTATGGCCCTCTTCTCTCATTCTCGCCAGATGTATCGTGATTTGGAGTGCCATGCTTTGGGGCGGTGTGATATTCGGGCGGCCGGTATCGCCAGGAGCCGTTGCGCGGAAAGCCGTGCTGCCCCTATTTCGTCGCCGCGTTGCCGTAAGTGGTGAATGTGCTCAGGCGGCCTGGGGGACGGGCAGCTCGAAGGTGACGGTGTCGGGGACCGCGGTGTAAAGCCGCCAGCTCAGGCAGGCGCGCTGGGCGACGACGGTGACGTGCAGGCCGCAGCCCGCCAGCCAGAGGGCCAGGTCGGCGAAGTAGCCGTCACCCGACCCGATCACCGCCCGCTCGAACCGCAGGTCCACCCGCGCCGTGCGGGCCGCCTCGTCAAGGGCCTGATCGGCGCCGTTGCGTCCCGAGCGGGCCAGCAACTGCACCCCGCGCAGCGCGATCCCCACGGAGACGAGCGCGTTGTGGTTGACCGCCACGATGAACTGGTCCAGCGGCCCGACCGGCACCGTCCGCTGGTAGGCGTTCATGACCCGATGTACGTCGTGAGTCGTCGGGAGGGCGGTCCCGGTCAGGTTCTCGATGTCGAGGAGATGGACCGCGCGCCCGCGGCGCAGCGATCTGAGGCGCGTGGTGGGGGTGCTCACGATCCTTGCTCCCTTCCATGACGACTCCTGGCGTCCATTAGAGCATGTGTTGACGCAATCAACCAGCCCTTGCCGGGACGTTGCCCGTGTCCGGTGCATCGGATATGGTCCGGTCTGATCGGACGACTGGGAAGGCGGAGCGGCGTGCGGCGAGACGTACAGGTCACCGCGGCGGACATCGCCCGCCTGGCCGGCGTGGGACGCGCGGCGGTCAGCAACTGGCGGCGCCGGCACGACGACTTCCCCGAGCCCGTGGGAGGCACGTCCACCAGCCCGGTGTTCTCCCTCGCGGAGATCCGGGAGTGGCTGCGCGGCCACGACGAGGACAGGGAACTTCCCGCGGACGAGTGGCTCTGGCAGGACCTGCGCGCGACCGTCGACGACGACGACCTCGCCGACCTGATCGCCGACCTCGGGGCCTTCCTCGTGTACGTGCAGCACGAGGCGGACGACTGGGACGGGCTCTCGGCCGCCGACGACGGGACGGTCGCGCGGGAACTCCCGGCCCGGGTGCGCGCGACGTGCGCGAAGACCGCCGGCGCGGAGGCGTTTCCCGAGACCGTCGCGGTGACCCGGGTGCCGCTGGTCCGCTCGATCGCCCGGCTGGCCGCCGAGCGCGGCGCCCGCGACACCTTCGAGTTCCTGCGCGAGCGCTACTTCGAGGTGCACACGCGGCGCGTCTACTCCACCCCCGCCGAGGTCGTCTCGCTCACGCTCGACCTCGTGGGCGACGGGTTCGGCTCCCTGCTCGATCCGGCCTGCGGTTCTGGCCGCATCCTCGGCCGCGCGCTGGAGCGCTCGCCCGGGGCCCGGCTGCTCGGCCAGGACGTCGACCCCGTGGCCGCCCGGCTCACCGCCGTACGGCTCGCGCTGCGCTGCGACAACGCGCGGATCAGGGCGGGAGACTCCTTGCGCGCGGACGCCTTCCCCGGCGAGTCCGTCGACGCGGTGGTGTGCAACCCGCCGTTCAACGACCGCAACTGGGGATACGAGGAGCTGACGGCCGATCCCCGCTGGGAGTACGGCCTGCCGCCGCGCGTGGAGCCCGAGCTGGCCTGGGTGCAGCACGCGCTCGCGCACCTGGCGCCCGGAGGCGTGGCCGTGCTGCTCATGCCCCCGGCGGTGGCCGGCCGCAGGTCGGGCCGGCGGATCAGGTCCCAGTTGCTGCGCCGCGGCGCGTTGCGCGCGGTCATCGCGCTCCCGCAGGGCACCGTGCCCAACGTGGCGGTCGGGTTGACGCTGTGGATCCTCTGCCAGCCGGCCGAGGGAGGTGCGCCGAGCCGCGTGCTGATGGTCGACACCTCCGGCAGGCCGGACGACTACGCCCGGGTGGCCGTCGAGGCGTGGCGCGAGTTCGGCGCGGGGCGCGAGCTGGACGAACCGGGAGTCAGCAGGTCGGTCCCGCTCGTCGACCTGCTCGACGAGGACGTGGACCTCACCCCCGCCCGCTATCTGTCCACGGCGGCCGACGACCTGTCACCCGAGCGGATCGCCGGAGCACGCTCCCGGCTCGCCGGGCTGCTCGGGGCCGTCGCCGGGCTGATGCCCATGGCGGGCAGGCCGCCGTCGGAGGAGCTCGCCCCGGTCCCGCTGCCCGAGCTGGTGCGGCGCGGCATGCTCGTCCTGGAACAGCAGACGCCGGCCCGGCCGGGGGAGGAACCCCCGGGGGAGGCGCCGGTGCTCACCGTCGAGGACGTGCTCGAAGGCCGGTCCGCGACGGGCTCCGCGGAGCACGCCGGGGCGAGGCGGATCGTCACGCGGCCCGGCGACGTCGTGGTGCCCCAGGTCGTGACCATCCCGGTCGCGCGGGTGCTGGCGAAGGGCGACGCGCTGCTCGGCCCGTACCTGTCGCTGTTGCGGCCCGACCCCGAGGCGCTCGACCCGGACTTCCTCGCCGGCTTCCTCTGCGCGTCCATCAATGTGCGTCACTACAGCGCCATGTCGTCGCGCTATCGGGTGGACGTACGGCGTGCCGAGGTGCCGCTGCTGCCGATGGAGGAGCAGCGCCGGTACGGCGAGGCGTTCCGGCGCCTGACCGAGTTCCGGACGGCCCTGCGCGAGGCGGCGGCGCTCGGAGAGGACCTGGTCAGGCTGATGGCCGATGGTCTCACCCACGGCGCGGTGGGACCGGCCGAGTAGGGTCGGGTGCCGTGAGCGGTGAACTGGAGCACCTGGCGGCCCGGCTGCGCGAGTTCGTCCGCGTGCGGGACTGGGAAAGGTTTCACACGCCCAAGAACCTGGCGATGGCCCTGGCCGGTGAGGCGGGGGAGCTCGTGGCCGAGTTCCAGTGGCTGACGGCCGAGGAGTCGCGCACCCTGGACGAGGACGCCCTGCGCAGGGTTCGCGCCGAGCTCGGGGACGTGACGTTGTATCTGGTGAGGCTGGCCGACGTGCTGGGCGTCGACCTCGCGGAGGCCGCGAACGCCAAGCTGGACGACAGCGAGCGCCGGTATGACCCCGAGACCTATCGCGGATCCGCCAGGAAGGCGCCCCCGCTCACCGCGGAGTAGTTTCTCCGCTCGCACCCGGGGCGGGCGGGCCCTGCGGCTGTCCCGGTGGTCACGTGAGGCTGGCTCTTTCGGCGGCTGGTTGGAGCCCAAGCTGACCGCTTACCCTGACGGCGACGTGCCGGGGGATCGGTCGCTCCGCCGCGGGCCCCGGTGGCGTCCGCGCGACGGGCCCGGCGGCGAACACGAGAAGAAAGACGGCCAATGAACGCTGACGAGCGGAACGCCGGTCTTGTCGAACGCCTGCCGGAGATCGATGACCGGTGGCGGGACGCCTTCCGGGCGGTGCCGCGTCACCTGTTCATCCCCGAGAGGGCCTGGTGCGTGTCCGGCGCGGGCAGCAGAGGGCAAGTGATCGACCAGGCCGCCGACCCCGAGCGTTGGCTGGACGCCGTCTACTCGAACATCCCGATCGTCACGCAGGTCGACGACGGCGCCGCCGACATCGCCGACCTGGCGAACCGGCACCACGACTTCACCTCGTCCTCGTCCATGCCCGGCATCGTCGCGACCGAGTTGGACCTGCTCGATCCGTACGAGGGGGACAAGGTCCTGGAGATCGGGACGGGCACGGGCTGGACGGCGGCGCTGCTGGCCCACCGGCTCGGCCCGGAGCACGTGACCAGCGTCGAGATCGACCCGGCCCTGCACGAGGCGGCGGCGGAGAACCTCAAGCGCGCGGGGCACTCGCCCCGGCTCGTCCTGGGCGACGGCACGGAGGGGTGGCCGGAGGGCGGGCCGTACGACCACGTCCATGTGACGTGCGGCGTGCGGAGGGTTCCGCACGCGTGGATCGCGCAGACCCGGCCGGGCGGAACGATCGTGCTGCCCTGGATGACCGGCTGGGGCGGGCACATGGTCAGGCTGACGGTCGCGGCCGGCGGCACCGCCGTGGGCCGCTTCCATCACCCCTGCGGTTTCATGCTCCTGCGATCCCAGCGTGGCGCCGGCGGCCAGGTGGAGGGGGATTACCGGGATTCGCGGACGGACCTCGACCCGCGCCGGGTCGCGCGTCCGGGCCGGGACGCGGACCTCGCTCTGGGGGGCATGCTGCCCGGCGTGAACCGGGCCTTCGGGGAGGTCGACGACGGCGAGTTCCGTCTGTGGTTGTCGTCCGCCGACTCCGAGGCGGAGGTGCGCCACATGCCCGGTGACCGGCAGGCGGTCGTACGTCAGCGGGGGCCGCGTGACCTGTGGGACGAGGCGGAGGCCGCCTTCCTGCGCTGGGTCTGCCTGGGCAGCCCGGGGCGCGACCGGTTCGGCCTGACGGTCACGGCCGAGGAGCAGTACGTCTGGCTCGACCTGCCGGATCGCCAGGTCACCCCGTAGCAGCCGCCGGTGCGACGTCCGGTGCGTCCGTACGAGTCAGGAGGGGCGGCAGCGTACCGGGTCCTGCAGGTCGGCGCAGGGGCGGTCGCCGTGGGAGTGGACGATGTCGCGGCCGATCTCCTTCGTCAGGAAGCGCAGGAAGCTGGCGGCCAGGGAATCGGCCTTCGGCTCGCCGTACGTGTAGGCGTACTCGGTTTCGCCGAAGGGATAGGCACCATGCTCGGCTCCGTCCAGCGTGGCCGCCTGGCCGTCGATGCGGACGAGCTTCAGGTCTTGGCGCCCGGTGGCGGCTCCGAGTTCGCTGTAGCCGATGGCGCCGGGGGTTTTCGCGATCGTGTCCAGCACCGCCTCGGTGCTGTCCCGTTCGCACCGTACGACGCCTTTTGAGGCGCCGGGCAGCGGCATCCGGCAGTCGTTGGAGTTACGGCCGGAGGTCAGTGTGCCCAGAACGAGCTTCTCGAAGGCGTTGCGGGTGCCGGAGCCGCCGTTCCTGTCGACGATGCGGATCGGCACGTCATGCCCGTTCACCTGCTTCCAGGTGTCGTACTTCCCCTTGAAGATGTCTTTGATCTGCGGCAGGGGAAGGTCCAGGACACCCGCGTCCTCGTTGACGACGAGCGTGAAGAGCACGTACGCGATGGGACGTGGCAGCAGTTGCGGAAACTCGCCGTCCTCCTTCGGGCCGTCGGAGAATGCCAGCCAGGTGCCGGAGTTCGCGGAGTCGCCTCGGCCCACCGCGTCGAGCTTGACCAGTCCGTTGTGGCTACCCGTGGTGTCGAAGGCGAAGTCGGCCTCCGGGCAGATCCTCGTGTACTGGTCCGCCGCTTCCCTCAGCGCGGGTGCGAAGGCCGTGGACCCGGTGACAGTGAGTCTCCCCCGGGCGCAGTCGAGGGGGGCGGCGGAACCGCCGTTGAGAAAGACGACGAGCTGCGCTGTGATGATCACCACGAGGAAACCGATCATGGCGAGCCCATAGCGGGGCATGCCCGTGTGGCTCTGCGTCTGGTAGATCCTCCCGCGCCGTCGGCGTGGGACGCCGCCCTTGATCCCTCCGATGACTCTGGGATCGTCGAACCGCTCCCGGCGTCCGCGCGTGTCGTCACGTACGTCTTCGAGAGCGACCAGGACCTTGTAGTGCTGGCGGCGGTTCAGGGGCACCCTGGGGAGTTCGATGACGCCGTCTTCCACGTTGAGTCCGGCTTCCTCCGTGAAGGACTGAGCCAGGAAGTCGTCACTGAGCTCCGTCACCGCCATCCCGGCCACCCTGCGGCCGGGAAACTCGACGCGGATGCCGGCCCTCGTTCCGTCGGGAACGGCGTAGTCGCTGGTGTCGATGTTGGCCAGGCCGCTGTTTTCGATCCGCAGCAGGACGAACGACGGATGGACCAGCGGCCTGTCGTTCCGGTCCCGCAACCTTTGCAGTGCTCCTGGGTGGTGATAAGGGACCTCGTCCGTGGCGGTGGTGTCCATCTGTATCCGGTAGCCGAGCCGTTTGCGGCCGACGCCGAACTCCCACAGGAAGGCGGCGACGGGGACAAGAAGACCCAGGACCGCGAGAATTACCTCCCACGGGAAACGGTTCACGCCTGCCTCCGCCGGACAGAATGGGAGAAACGGTGAAGGCCAACGTACGAATGTGTACGCCCTTGGAGACCTCGCGACGGCAAGCTTTCAACGCGCGTTCTCCATCAATTAAGACGGTTCCTTCACACGACGGCCACATCTCGTCTTCGCCGAGACCAGGCAACGCGGGCAGGTAGTCGTCTCAGCGGCATCGCCGACCGGCGTTCCGGCGGAGTCCCGCCCGCGCGGCGAGAGGAGTCACCATGACCGACACCGCGCCGAACCCCGCGACCATCAGGCTGGGCCGCGAGAACGCCTTCGATCCGCCCGCCGACCATCTGCGATGGGAGGACGGGGACCGGGTCAGGCCACTGCGGTACGCCGACGGCCACGTGGGATGGCTGGTAACGGGATACGCCGCCGCCCGCACCGTCCTCGCCGACCCGAGGTTCAGCGGCGATCCGGCGCTGCTGCATCCGCCGACGGACGAGCGCGGCATCGACGATGTCCTGGCGGACATCCCGGGGTTGCTCACGATCGCCCAGCCACCCGGGCATGCCCGCTTCCGGCGACGCCTGGCCGGTCCGCTGACCCTACGCAGGATGAGGCGGCTGGAGCCCAGGATCAGGCAGATCACCACCGAACGACTGGACGCGCTGCAACGCCTCGGACCGCCGGCCGACATCGTGCGTGAGTTCGCCGTGCCCGTCCCCGCGCTGGTGCTGTGCGAGCTGCTCGGGGTGCCGTACCGCGATCACTCCGGATTCGAGCGGTCCGCCACTGTGCTTCTCGGCCTCGACTCGACGCCGGACCAGGTCCGCGAGGCGATGCGGGACCTGCTCGCCTACACCCGCGACCTGGTGATTCGACGGCGGGACGATCCGGCCGACGACATCGTCAGCGTCCTCGCGGGCGGCGGCGAGCGGGACCGCCTCAGCGTCGAGGAGGCGGCCGCGATCGCCATGTTCCTGCTCGTGGCGGGGCATGAGGCCACGGCCGACATGCTGGCGCTGGGAACGTTCGCGCTGCTGCGGCACCCTGATCAGCTCGCCGCGCTGCGCGCGGACCCGTCTCTCGCCGCCGGCGCCACCGAGGAGTTGCTGCGCTACCTGAGCGTTGTGCGCATCGGTCCGGTGCGGGCGGCGTGCGCGGATGTGGAGCTCGACGGCCGGTTGATCGGGGCAGGCCAGTCGGTGACGCTGTCCCTGGCCGCGGCCAACCGCGACCCCGCCCGGTTCCCTGCGCCCGGCACGCTCGACATCAGGCGCGATGCCGGCGGGCAGCTCAGCTTCGGCTATGGCCCGCACCAGTGCCTGGGGCAGCAGCTCGCCCGCCTGGAGATGACCGTGGCACTGCCCGCGCTGCTGACGCGCCTGCCGCGCCTGCGGCTCGCCGTGGCGGCCGACGAGGTCCCGGTGCGGACCGGCACGGCATTCCACGGTCTCGAGCGGCTACCCGTGACCTGGTGAGATGCCGGTCCGCCGGCGTGCCGCGATCTGCTGCTGGTCGCCCGGCCGCCTCTGGGGACCGGAACCGCGCCGTCAGGGCCAGGCGCGGAGTTGGCACCAGACGGACTTGCCGTACGGAGTGAGGGCCCAGCACCAGTGGTGCGAGAACGCCTGAGCGATCGCGAGCCCCCGGCCGTGCGGGCCGAGCGAGCCGGCCTGACGCAAGGAACGAGGCGAGTCCGCATCCGGGGAATGGGGACGGCGGCGGGCCCGATGACGTCGCTCAGTCTTCTTCCGCTTCCGCGGTCAGGTCGCCGGGCATGACCGTCGCGATGAGGCCCGCGACGAACTGGGGCACCTCCTCGGGGGCAAGCACCAGTCGCGGTTCGTTGCCGTCCGGGCCCTGGAAGATCTCGACCGACCGCACCTCCCTGTGATCCGGCGCATCGGCGACTCCGATGATCGTCCAGTTTCTGTGCCGAGTGTTGGCGAAGTGGCTGAATTCGCGTTCTGGCCTGGCCACTCTTACTCCTCAAAGCGCGTTGTGATGCTCACGTACTGCCGGATCCCGTTCTCGAGGGCTTCCGTACTTGTCCCGCCCGCCGTGACCGGGTCATCGCGCGGCCCGGAAGCCGGAGCCGCCGGATCGTCTGCTTCGCGATCAATGCTTCGTGACTCTAGTCAGATCGATCAGCGTGTCGTCCGGGATCACCCTGAGATTTGCCCTGACACACCGACGAGTCCGTGCGAGCGGCGGCGTCGACATGATTGGCCTTGCCCAATTTGACTGTTTCGGTCATCTCCTGGTCGATGATCCGCAAGGATGATCACCTGGACGCCGCCCGGACCGAGGGCGGCGGTTGGGAAAGGACAACGTATGCGCAGGTCCGCGAGTACGGTCGTCGTCGCAGCGGCGCTGGCCGTCGGAGGACTCGCCGCCAACCCGGCATACGCGATCTCGGCGGGTTACACACCGGAGGGGGTGTGCGGCTCCGGTTTCGGCCGGGTCAGTGACGGCACCCGAGCCGTGAAGACCCGGTCGGGGGAGGTCTTCGGGCACGTCTACCTGCTCTACAACCGCAGGACGGCCCAGAACTGCGTCGTCACGATCAAGTCGAAGTACGTCGGCACGCCCACCAGGGCCACCGCCCAGCTCAAGGTACGGCTGTCCGGCACGAGGACGGCCGAGAAGATCGACCACGCGAAGAAGTACAAGTACTACGCCGGCCCGGTGAAGCTGAACGCCAGGGACAAGTGCGTGCAGTACTACGGCACGATCGCCGACACGCGCGTCGACGGGGAGATCGCCAGCGGTGGCCGCCTGAAGTGGGGCAACTGCGGCTGACTCCCGTGAGGCCGTCACCGCGGCCCGATCCGGTGGACCCAGGGGCCGCCCGGCCGGTGCCGGGCGGCCTCGCCGTTCCCCACAGACCTCTACCATCGGTGCGGCACGACCCGATGCGAGGAGACGTACGTCCAGATGGGCGCCAATCACAGTCACGGCACGACCGCCCCGCCCACGCCCGCCTCGCGCCGGACCCTGGTGGCGACGCTGGCCGTCATCGTCCCCGTCGCCCTGGCGACGGTGGCCGCCCTGATAGGGCTGTGGCCGGGCGACGGCCGGCCGGACGGCCCGTCCTCGCCCTCGCTCCGGCAGGTCGACGGGACGGTCACCGAGATCGTCCCCAAGCCCTGCCCCGCCGTACCGGGTGAGCAGGCGGCCCGTCCGGCGGCGGACCCCGGCTCCTGCGCGGACGTCCGGGTCAGGATCACCAGCGGGCCCGACGAGGGCCGGAGCGTGACCACCGAGCTGCCCACCGGTCCCGGTGCGCAGCGGTTCGCGGCCGGCGATGACGTGGTGCTGGTCCATGTGCCGGACGGCGCGCTCGACGCACCGGAGTATCTGCTGTCGGACCACGACCGGTCCTCTCCGCTGTGGCTGTTCGTCGCCGCGTTCGCCCTGGCGGTCGTCGCCTTCGGGCGCTGGCGCGGGCTGACCGCGCTGATCGGGCTGGCCGTGACCTTCGTCCTGCTGCTGACCTTCGTCGTCCCCGCGATCCTCGCCGGCGAGCCGCCGGCCCTGGTCGCGATCACCGGCTCCGCCGCGATCATGCTCGCGGTCCTGTACCTCACCCACGGCTTCACGATCACGACGTCGATGGCGGTGCTGGGCACGCTGGTCAGCCTCGCCCTCACCGGTCTGCTGTCCGCCTTCGCGATCGACGCCGCGCACCTGACGGGCGTCACCGACGACAGCTCGTTCCTGCTCGACGGCAACTACCGGATCAACGGGCAGGGCCTGCTGCTCGCGGGGATCATCATCGGCGCGCTCGGCGTCCTCGACGACGTCACCGTGACCCAGGCGGCCACCGTGCGGGAGCTGGCGACGGCCAACCCCGGCTACGACTTCGGGCGTCTCTACCGGGCCGCCGCCCGCGTCGGCCGGGCCCACATCGCCTCCGTCATCAACACGATCGTCCTCGCGTACGCGGGGGCCGCGCTGCCCCTGTTGTTGCTGTTCAGCGTCGGCGACCAGCCGCTCGATGACGTGCTGCGCAACCCCGTGCTCGCGCAGGAGATCATCCGCAGCGTCGTCGGCACGCTGGGACTCATCACGGCCGTCCCCGTGACCACCGCGCTGGCCGCGCTGGCGGCACCCCGGCAGCGTTCCGGGGAGAAGCCCGCGGAGCGCCGCCGGCGGCGCGGGGCGGTCTGGGACGACCCGGACGAGTCCACCGAGAGCCATTGGCCTGCCGGTTTCGGGACGGAAAAGGACTGGCCCGCAGATCGGCGCATCCGATAGAACAGGCGGACGCCTTGACGACGAGAGGAGGGGACGAGCCGATGCATGCCGAGATTGTCGTGCCGGTTCCTTCCGGGGGTACGGCCGGACGCTGACCCCCGGGGGAACGGGCACGCCTCACCCGAGGAAGTGCCGTGAACCCCGATAGCTTGATCATGCGCCCTGTCGCGGGGCGTTCGGAACTCGACCTGTTCTGCCGCCTGCCGTACGTGCTGAACGACGAGCTGGACGACGACCTGGCCTCCGGCCGCCGGCGGCCCGAGTGGATGTGGATGGCGCTGCGCGGCGACCGCCTCGTCGCCAGGCTGGCGTGGTGGGCCCCGCGTGCGGGCGAGCCGCCTGCGCTGCTGGACATCCTCGACCTCGACGACGCCGCGCCCGGGCCGGCGATCCTCGACGCCGGGGTCCGGTTGTTCCAGACCGCGAGTGCCGTGGTGCTGCCCGAAGGGGCACGCCCGCCGGAATACAACGCGTTCATCCCACCGCGGTGGCGTGACGACGCGGAGGAGCGGCGCGCCGTCGAGAACCGCATGGCCGTGCTGGAGCGCACCGGCGCGCGACCGCTCGTCGAACGGCTGCGGCTCGAGTGGCGCCCGGGTGCTCCCGTCGCCGAGCCGAGTGGGCGGCTGCATTTCCGGCCCGTGGCCGGCAGGGAGGAACTGGTCGCCCTGATGACCCTCGTCCTGGACGGCACGCTCGACGCCCACAGCCGCGCCGACATCGCCCGCATGCCCGCCGAGCAGGCAGCGGCCGAGCACTACGACGACGAGCTCGCCCACTACCGGAGCCCACGGGAATGGTGGCGGATCGCCACGTCGCCCGAGGGCGAACCGGTGGGATTCGTCATCCCGGCGCGTAACGAATACAACCCGATGATCGCGTACATCGGGGTCCTGCCGGCCCACCGGGGCAACGGCTACATCGACGACCTGCTGGCCGAGGGGACGCGGATCCTCGCCGGGCAGGGCGTCCCGCGCATCCGCGCGGCCACCGACGTCGGGAACGTCCCGATGGCCCGGGCGTTCCTCCGGGCCGGATACGAGGTCATCGGACGCCGGATCGACATGACGTGGAGCGAAGGCGGGGCGGAGTAGGACGGCAGCCGTGCCCTCCGGGCAGACGGTCGCAGGTTCTCTCCGGACAGACGGCCGCCGGTGTCCGCCGGACGGCGGAAGCTGTGATGATGTCCTTCTCGCTGCCGTGGTCGCCGTGGACGAGGGGAGTCGCGTGAACGATCTGGTCGCCCGGCTGTGGCGGAGCATCGGCGGCTCGCTGCAGTGGCGGCTGCTGTGGCTCTCGCAGGCGAAGTTCATGGTCGGCGTCACCGGGATCGTCCGCGACGGGGACGGGCGGGTGCTGCTGCTCCGGCATCGGTTGTGGCCGGAAGGCCGGCAGTGGGGGCTGCCCACCGGATCCGCGATCAAGGGGGAGACCTTCCAGGACACGGTCGTCCGCGAGGTGCGGGAAGAGACCGGTCTGGAGGTGCGCGTCGGCGAGCTCGTGCGGCTCAGGAGCGGCTACCGGCTGCGGGTCGAGGTGGCGTACGAGGCCGAGTTCGCCGGCGGCGCGATGAAGATCGACCCCAGGGAGATTCTGGAGGCGCGGTGGTTCACACCGGACGATCTGCCGGAAGGGCTGCTTGAGTCGCATCGGCTCCTCATCCTCGGCGAAGGCGGGCAGCCCGGGGGGTTGTGACCGTCCCGGCCTGTGGACCGCGGCTGCGAAACGGGCGGATTCGCCTGTCCTGTCCGTCCGCCGTTCCACAGAGCGGCGTTCGGGAGGGGCGGGCGGCTATGGATTCGCGCAGGCTGTGGCCCTGCGGTAGTGCGAGGAGTGGTGGGTGCGGGGCCCGCTGCTCCTGCGGCACTTCCCGCGGCCGCTACGGCGGTTCCACGTGCAGCACGTCGCGGAGGAGGAGCCATGCGAATCACCTATCCCGTGCCCGGTCAGACCTCGTCGGTCTTCGTCGTCGTCACTGACCGGACGCCGACCGATCTCTCGTCGATCGTCCCCTGGCGGATGGGCCCGTCCCATCGGCGCGCCGCCAGGGACGCGGTCGGCACGCCCCGGCTGACGCTGGAGGCCTTCCGGTCGGCGCGGTCCCCGTGGCGGCGGATGGACCTGGGCGCCGAGGACCTCAAACGGGTGAGACGGGCCCGTCATCACGTGGTGGTGACGAGTACCGCCCCGGTCGAGGAACAACCCGAGGCCGCCCAGGTCGCCCGGGCGGCCGCGCGCGGGATCGCGGAGGCCTACCACGGTGCGTTGTACGACCCGCTCACCGGGGCGGCCGTCTACCACTGCGCGGACTGCCCGGGGGAGCGGCGGGACTTCCACCTCGGCGACGACTGGCTGGGCTGGAGGGTGTCGTGCGCCGAGGAGGGACCCGCCTGCGCTCTCGGCGCTGCCGCTCCTGCCGGAGCCGGTGACGCCGCGACCGACGGGGACGGCGGTTGCTCGTGCCTCGTCACGACCTCGCGCGGCCTGCGGCGCTTCGGCCTGCCGGAGATCACGCTGGCCGGCCTCGCCTGTGCGCACAGCCTGTGCTCGGTGACCGTTCTGCGCACCGTGGCAGAGGCGCTGCTCGCGGGCCACTTCGCCTGGCTGTCCAGCGGCCTCCGGTCGTCCTGCCGCGGCGTCGCCCGCCGTCTCCGGGTGGCCGGGACGGAGTACGCCGTGCTGTCCGGCGAAGTGGACCTGGAGAACGGTCCCGTTCGCATCCCGGGCGCCCAGTTCGGGTCCCTGCCCGCCATGCCGGAGGGGCAGCGCTTACGGCCTGGGGTGCCGGGGACGGGTTCGCTGTCTCGGGAGAGCGGTCGCGTCGCCGGCATCGGGGACGGACCCCTGTCCGGCGTGCCGCACGATGTGGGTGGGCTTCTGCGCGTGCGCCTCACGCCGGACGCCGCCGCCCGCTCCTGTCTCAAACTCCGGCTGCCGGGCGGTCACGACGGGAACCCCCGCCACACCCCCGGTCTGCTGGTCGCGTGACCCGGCGGGCGTCGGGAGGATGCCTCGGCGCGCGGCCTCGCGCCACCTGGACGGGTGGGCCGGTGCTGCGGCGGGCCGCGGACCTGGGAGGGAACGTTTGGTTATCTATCAGACGTCTGTGAAGTATGACCCTCTTCGGTGCTGTCGACGACGAGATCCGGGACGCGCGGGAGCGCGCCAGGCGCCGGGACCAGCTCACCCGGCAGCGTGCCACTCTCCTGACCCAAATCGAGGAGGTCCGTGGCGTGCTCACGGACCTGGAGCGGCAGCTCGCCAAGGAGGATCGCGACGTCGCCAAGCTGGAGCAGGGCGGTTTCGCCGCCTTTCTGGCGGGGCTGACCGGGGGCAAGGAGGAGCGCCTGGTGCGGGAACGGGCCGAGGCGGCGGCGGCCCGCCAGCGGGTCACCGGCCAGCGGACCCGCCTGGAGTGGCTCACCGGCGACCTGCGCACCACGGACCAGGCGCTCGCGGAGATCGGCAACCCGCACCACGAGCTGGAGGTGTTGCTCGCCCGCAAGGAGCGGATGCTGGTCGAGTCGGGAGATCCGCGCGGCCGGGAGCTCGCCGACATCGCCGCACGGCTGTCGAACGTGAGCGCCGACCTGCGCGAGCACCAGGAGGCGCAGCAGGCCGGGGCCGCCGCGGGCCAGGCGGTCGGCTACGTCCTGCGGCATCTGGGCAGCGCCCGCGGCGCCTCGACCTGGGACATGTTCAGCAACGGCGGGGGTTTCGCCGACATGGTCGAACACGGGCACCTGCGTCAGGCCGACGAGGCGGCCTGGCACGCGCAGGGGGCCCTCGACCGGTTCTCCCGCGAGCTGGCCGACATCGGCGTCAGCGCGGCGCCCCAGCTGCCGAAGGTGGACACCCGCTGGTTCGCCGACGTCTTCTTCGACAACATCATCACCGATGCGATCAAGCACCAGCGGATCGCCCGTACGGGGGAGGCGGTGCGCGAGGTCGCCGAGTGGGTCGGGGCGATGGTCGACCAGATCTCCGGCCGCTGCGGTGAGCTGACCCGCCAGCAGGAGTCCCTCGCCCGACGGCGCGAGGAGGTCCTCGCGTCCTGACCGCTCCCGCCCGGCTCAGCGCAGTCACCGGCGGGCGCGCGGTACGCGCCGTGGCGTCAGCGAGCAGGCCCCGGATGACGAATATCTGCTTGACCGTCTCCTCGCCCTCGTGCGCGGAATGGAGCCATCGGCCCACGAGGAGGGACCATGACGAGCAGGGTGACGGCGGTCAGCCGTAGCGCGACCCACACCTTCGGCAAGACGTCGCTGGAGTCGATCCGGCTGCTGACCGGCCTGGGAGTCGAGGGGGACGCCCACGCCGGGGTGACCGTGAAGCACCGGTCGCGGGTCGCCCGCGACCCCGGTCAGCCGAATCTGCGCCAGGTGCACCTCATCCACGCGGAGTTGCACGACGAACTGCGTGAGGCGGGCTTCGCCGTACGGGCGGGGGACATGGGGGAGAACGTCACCACCAGGGGCGTCGATCTGCTCGCGCTGCCCACCGGAACGCGGTTGCACCTCGGCGAGACGGCCGTCGTCGAGGTGACCGGCCTTCGCAACCCCTGCCTGCAGATCGACGGTTTCCGCAACGGGCTGCTGAAGGCGGTGCTGGGCCGCGACGAGGAGGGCAACCTGGTGCGCAAGGCCGGGATCATGGGCGTCGTCCTCGCGGGCGGCGAGGTCCGGCCCGGCGACCCGATCCGCGTCGAGCCGCCGACCGGCCCCCACCGCCCTCTTCAGGTGGTGTGAGCCCCGAAGACCGGCCGCTCAGAGAGACGTCGGCCATGCGAGGTCATCTCGGGGGTGTGGCGCGGGCGTGTGACGCCGGTGACGATCCGGGCAGCGGCGTACGGGCCATGGCCGCCGTCCAGCCCGCGAGTCCGGCGGGCGTTCGCTGTATCAGGTGAGTGCGCCGCCCGGTCCTGGCGGCTGCAGCACGACCGGGACGCCGCGAGGGGGGCGTAGTCCGCCCGATCAGGGCACGCCGGCCCGGCCCGCCGGCCGGCCCGACGCCCTTTCGCAGACCGGCCGCAGCGGATGCGCGTCAGCCGGTGAACAGCGGCCCGGCCGCAGCAGACCCGGCCGCGGTGAATCGGCCACGCCTCAGTGAATGTGGCCCGGCTCGTCGTGGTCGTGGTGGTGGTCGTGGTCGTGGTCATGGTCGTCCTCGTCCTCGAGGACTCCCTCCGACGGCTCGACGCCGAGCATCGCCTCACGCGGCTCGACCTCGGTGACGTGTTCGACGAGGCCGAGCACGTGATCGGGCTCGATCAGCCACTGCAGGGCCGCCGCGCCCGTCTTGTCGGAGTTGACCAGCTCGATCTGCTCCTGCCGCTCGGCGTCGTCCAGCTCGGCCTGGGGGTCGCGGATCTCGGCGAGCGCCGCCGCCTGCAGCGCGTCGACATCGAGGACCTCGACCACCAGGTCGACGGTGAGCCGCAGATAGCGACCGGTGTCCGTTCCATCGCTCATGGTGGTGATCCTATCGGCAAGCCGTTATGGCAGTTTCCACTCGACCGGCGCCGCGCCCTGCTGCTCCAGCAGGGCGTTCGCCCGGCTGAACGGACGGGAGCCGAAGAATCCGCTGCGCGCGGACAACGGGCTGGGGTGGGCCGACTCGATGCACGGCACGTCCCCCAGCATGGGCCGCAGATTGCGGGCGTCACGGCCCCACAGGATCGCCACGAGCGGCCCGCCCCGCGCGACCAGCGCCTTGATGGCCTGCTCGGTCACCTCTTCCCACCCCTTGCCCCGGTGGGAGGCGGGCTTGCCCGGCATCACCGTCAGCACCCTGTTGAGCAGGAGCACTCCCTGCTCGGTCCACGGGGTGAGGTCGCCGTTCGTCGGCGCGGGGTGGCCGAGGTCGGCCGTGTACTCCTTGAAGATGTTGACCAGGCTTCCCGGCAGCGGCCGTACGTCCGGGGCCACGGAGAAGCTCAGGCCGACAGGGTGACCGGGGGTGGGGTAGGGGTCCTGGCCGACGATCAGCACGCGGACCTCGTTCAGCGGCTGCTTGAACGCGCGGAGCACGTTCTCCCCCGCCGGGAGGTACTGGCGGCCTTCCGCGATCTCCTGCCTGAGGAAGTCGCCCATGGCGGCGATGCGCCCGGCCACGGGTGCGAGGGCCTCGGCCCATCCGGCTTCCACGAGTTCGTGCAACGGACGTCCTGACATGTCCGCGCACTCTATCGGCTTTTCCGTCCCCGTACGGCCCGGCGGGGGAAAGATCGGATGCCCGCTTACCCCCGTGAAGCGGGCATCCGACGTCCTCTCGGCACGGTTCGCCACACACGGGACATTTCCCATGGCGACCGGGGTGATGCCGGAGGCCCCGGGATGGTCCGGGGCCTCCGGTCGGGTCACTTGACGGAGCCCGCGAGCAGGCCCTGCACGAAATACCGCTGGAAGGCGAAGAACAGCACCAGCGGGATGATGAGCGACAGGAACGCGCCCGGCGCGAGGATGTCCACGTTCGTGCCGAACTGCCGCATCTGGGATTGGAGTGCCTTCGTCATCGGCTGGTTGTCGGTGTCGGCGAACACCAGCGCGACGAGCAGGTCGTTCCACACCCACAGGAACTGGAAGATGCCGAGCGACGCGATCGCGGGCTTGGCCAGCGGGAACACCACGGTGGCGAAGATCCGCCACTCCGGCGCGCCGTCCATCCGCGCCGCCTCGAGCAGCTCGCGCGGGATGCCCACGAAGAAGTTGCGCAGCAGGAAGATGGCGAACGGCAGGCCGAACGCCACGTGGAACAGCACGACCCCGAGGATCGAGCCGAAGATCCCGAGGAATCCGTACAGCTTGGCGATGGGGATCAGCGCGATCTGCACCGGGACGACCAGCAGGGCGATGACCACGAGGAACACCGTGTCCCTGCCGGGGAACTCGATCCAGGCGAACGCGTACGCCGCCATGGCCGCGATGCCGATCACCAGCAGGGTCGCGGGCACCGTGATCAGCACCGTGTTCCAGAACGACGAGCTGAAGCCCGACGCGAGGAGGTTCGAGTAGTTCTCGAACGTGATCTGCGCCGGCTTGGTGAACAGCGTCCACCAGCCGGAGGAGTTGTTCTCGGTCTCGCCGCGCAGCGACACGATCAGCAGACCCAGGGTCGGGAGCAGCCAGAACAGCGCGACCAGGATCATGAAGACCTGCACGACACCGCTGCCGAGGCGGTCGGTCACCCGCGTGATCAGGCCGCGGGCGACCGGCTGCGCGTGCCGGGGTTCGGCCAGGGTCGTCATCCCTCGTCCCTCCTGAACCGGCGGATGTTGAAGATCATGAACGGCACCACCAGGACGAGCAGGAAGATGGACAACGCGCTACCCATGCCCTGGTTGCCGCCGCCGCCGAACGAGACGCGCCACATCTCCAGCGCGATGACGTTGGCGTTCGGCTGCACGGACCCGGGGGCGATGATGAACACCAGGTCGAAGACCTTGAGCACGTTGATGATCATGGTGACGAAGACGACGAGCAGCACCGGCGACAGCAGCGGCACGGTGATCCGGCGGAACACCTGCCACTCCGTCGCGCCGTCGATCCGGGCTGCCTCCAGGGCGTCACGGGGGATCGCCGACAGCCCGGCCGCGATCAGCACCATCGCGAACCCGGCCCACACCCAGATGTACGCGCCGATGATCGCAGGGGTGATCAGCGACGGGCCGAGCCAGGTCAGGCCGTTGAACGGCGCCGTGAAGTTGTCCTGCGGCAGCCGTACGACGTAGGAGCCGGCCGGGAGGCCGGAGAAGCGGAACGTGCCGTCCGCGGCCGTCTCGGTCGTCGCCTTGACCGCGCCGCCGGAGACCGCCTCGACCGTGATGCCGCCCAGGCCCTTCTCCTGCTGGTCGATCTGGTTGAGCGTGCCACCGCCGCCGCGGACCACGTCGAGCCAGACCGTGCCGCTCAGGCCGTCGCCACCGGCGGCCGGGGCGGCCTTGGCGGGCGCGGCGTCCTTCACCACGTCCTGGCTGAGGCCGACGAGCGGGATCAGCACCGGGGTGCCCGGCTGCGCCTGCTGCCGGGTCACCACCGCGCCGCCCTGGACGACGGCGGGCGCCTGGTCGTTCTCGCGTGGCCGGGCGCCGGGGTATCCGGCGCTGGAGGAGAAGGTGTCGTGGACGGTGGTGATGATGGCGTTGGCGACGCCCTTGTCGGGGTCCTGCTCGTAGACGAGGCGGAAGATGACGCCGGCGGCGAGCAGGGAGACGGCCATCGGCATGAACAGCACGAGCTTGAACGCCGTGGACCAGCGGATCCGCTCGGTCAGCACCGCGAAGATGAGACCGAGCGCGGTGACGATGATGGGGGCCACCACGACCCAGATGATGTTGTTCCTGATCGTGGTGAGCGTCGCGGAGTCGGTGAAGATCGACAGGTAGTTGCCCAGTCCGACGAAACGGTCGCCGGTGGCGTCGTAGAGGCTGCGCCAGATCGAGTAGATGACCGGGTAGATCACCCACGCGGCGAGCAGCAGCACCGCGGGCAGCAGGAACATCACCGCCAGCCTCGGCGACGGGCCGAGCCGTACGGGCGCCTGCGCCGCGGCCGCCGGGGCGACCGCGCCGGGCGGGGCCGCGGTCGGGTACCCGGCCGCCGCCGGACCCGCGGGCGGCTCGTCCGCGGCCGCCACGGGGTCCTCCGCGGCGGAGGAATCCGAAGCGGCGGGGGAGCCCGAGGGGGCGGTCTCCGGGTCCGGCGAGCCGGAGGGGATCGAGGAGGCGGAGGAGCCCGAGGGGGCGGGGGAAGGATCTGCAGGGGTTTCGCGCGGGCCGGAGGAGGCCCCGGCGGCGGAGTCGCCGCCGCCGGCGGCCTGCGGGCCGTCCAACCGTTCGGTCACGGCCGTCCTTCCTTTACTTGAAGGCCTTGGCGGCGTCCGCCTCGAGCTTCTCCTGCGCGCCCTTCACGTCGGAGGGGTTGCGGAGGAAGTCCTGCAGGTCCTTCCACTCGCCCTTGCCGTCGGTGCCGCCGAAGGCGCTGGGCGCCAGGTCGGACATGTCGTACCGCACCGACTCACCGGCCGAGATGATCGTCTGTGCGAGCTGCTTGGTCAGGTCGTCCGGGTAGTTGTCGGGCGAGACGTTGCGGTTGGGGGACAGGTAGCCCGGCTGCTTGGCCCAGACCTCGCCGCCCTCCTTGGAAGCCAGGTACTCCAGCAGCGCCTGCGCGCCCTTGGTGTCCTTCATCGCCACGCCGACGTCGCCGCCGAGGACGACCGGGGCGGTGTCGCCCGCCTTCGGGAACGGCATGACCTTCGCCTCTTCGCCGACCTTCGCGCCCGACTGGCCGACGGAGGCGGCGACGAAGTCGGCCTCGATGACCATCGCGGCCTTCTTCTGGCCGTACACCTGGGTGACGCAGGTCGGGAAGTCGGTCTGCAGCGCGCCGGACGAGCCGCCGAGCATGAACTCCTTCTTGCCGAAGATCTGCGCCATCTTCTCCAGGGCCGTCTTGACCGTCGCGTCGGTCCACGGGATCTCGTGCTTGGCGAGCTTGTCGTAGTTCTCCGGGCCCGCGGTGGAGAGATAGACGTTCTCGAACAGGTCGGTCAGCGTCCAGCCGGAGGCGGCGCAGAGCGCGAACGGCGCGACGCCGGAGTCCGACAGCGTCTGGGCGTTCTTGATCAGGTCGTCCCAGGTGGCCGCGGGCTGCGCCCCGGCGTCGTCGAAGGCCGACTGGCGGTACCAGACCAGCGACTTGTGCGCCGCCTTGACGAGCACGCCGTACACCTGGCCCTTGGCCGAGCCGAGCTCCTTCCAGTACGGCGTGTAGTTCTGGTCGATCTGCGCCTGCACCTCGGCGGACAGCGGCTTGAGCGCGTTCTCGTCGGCGTACTGCTGCACCAGGCCCGGCTGCGGCAGGATGGCGACGTCCGGAGGGTTGCCGCCCTGGATGCGGGGGCCGAGGTAGGCGCCGGTGTCCTCACCGGTGGAGGCGTAGGTGACCTTGGCGCCGGTCTTCTCCTCGAACGCCTTGAGCACCTTCTCGAAGTTGGCCTGCTCGTCGCCGGTCCACTTCGCGGCGATCTCGATCTTCTCGCCCTCCAGCGGCTTGGCGGCGCCGCCGGCGGCGGCCGAGGCGCTGCCCTGGGCCGCCGGCTCGCTGCCGGAGCCGCTGCCGGAGTCGCTGCCGCACGCGGCGGCGGCGGCGAGAGCGAGGCACGCGACCATGATCGGGGGGAGTTTGCGCATATCTATCCTCCGGGCTGGATGACCTCGCCGAGCCCCTGCTTGAGGTCGGCGACGGTCTCGTCTACGGGTGTGGAAAGGGTGAGCGCGCCGGTGACGGCGCTGGAGATCAGCAGGCTGACCTGGTTGTAGTCGGCGGTGACCGGCCTGGGCCGGGCCGACACGATGGCCTCCTTGAGCACGGGCAGGTACGGGAACCGTTCGATGAGCTCCGGGTCGTCGTACAGGTCCGCCCACACAGGGGGGAACGAGCCCTCGGTGAGCACGAGCCGCTCGTTGTCCCGCCCGGTGAAGTAGCGGATGAAGTCGAGAGCCGACTTCTGCCGCTTGGAGAAGGCGCTGATGGCGAGGTTGTAACCGCCCAGCGAGCTGGACCCGGGCCCGTTCAGGCCGGGCAGCCGGGTCACCGAGAACTTCCCGGCCAGCTTCGAATGGGCGGCGGGCCCGTACGCGTGGGGCCAGTTGCGGGCGAACAGCAGCCGCCCCTCCTGGAAGGCGAGCCGGGACTCCTCCTCCTTGTACGTCAGCGCCTCGCGGGGGATCCACCCCTCCTTGACGCCGCCGACCAGGAAGCCGAGCGCGGCCCGCGCGCTGCCGAGGTCCATCGTGACCGTGCGGGCGTCCGGGCTGAGGATCGACCCGCCCGCCGACTGGACGGCCTCGGCGAAGTTGACGGTCAGTCCCTCGTACGGCAGGAACTGTCCGGCATATCCCCCGATGTGATACTTCGCGCTCAGGCGCGTGGCCTGCTCGCGCAGCTCCGCCCAGGTCCTGGGCGGTTTCAGGTGCTCCTTCTTCAGGATGTCCGACCGGTAGTAGAGCAGGCCGGCGTTGCTGGTGTACGGCGCGGCCCACAGCCTGTCGCGGTAGATGGCGGTGTCCGCGACGCCCTTGAGCAGCTTGTCCAGGGGGAACAGGCTGCGGTCGAGCGGGGCGATCCAGCCGGCGTCGGCGAACTCGGCCGTCCACATCACGTCGAGTGCGAGCACGTCGTAGACGTCGTTGTGCGCCTGCAGGTTGGCCACCATCTGGGCGCGCTGCTCGTCGGCCGCCTCGGGCAGTTCGAGCAGCGACACCGGCTCGTCCGGGTGTGCCTGGTTCCACCGGTCCAGCAGCGGGCGGAGGTACGCGGTGGTGTCCCTGCCGATCGCCAGCGTGATCGGCCCGGTGCCGTCGCTGCCCACAGCGGACTGGGTGCCGGTGTCGGCGAGCCCCGCACACCCGGCCACCAGGAAGGTGACCAGGACGACGACGGCTCGGCGAACCATGTGGCCTCCGCGTGAAAAGCCGGTTACATACGTGTTAGGTAGGTGCATGCATGTTATGCATAGCGATAATGTGAGCGTCAACGGATCAGCCCGTAACGCTCCGATAACTGCTCGATACGGCTTGGGGGTGGGCGCGTGCGGCAGTCGCTGCTGGCGCTCCTTGCGAAGGAACCTGCCCACGGATACGAGCTGAAACAGGCGCTGGAAACGATCTTCGGCGGCGCCTACCCGTCGCCCAACATCGGGCAGATCTACGTGACCCTGGGCCGGCTGGAGAAGGACGGCTTCGTCCGCTCGGTCGACGTCGAGCAGGCCAACCGGCCGAACAAGAAGGTCTACTACATCACCGCCACCGGCCGGGAGGCGCTGGAGACCTGGGTGGAGGAGCCCACCGAGGGCCCCCGCGTGCGCGACGAGTTCTTCATGAAGCTCGTGCTGGCCCCGATGACCGGGTTGTCCGACCGCATGGCGTTGGTGAACCGGCAGCGACGGCACTACCTTGCGCTCATGAGAGACCTCCGCGAGCTGGCCGACCGCACCGACCCGGCCAACCGCGTCGCGCTGCTGCTCATCGAGGGGGCCATGCTCCACCTGCAGGCCGACCTCGACTGGCTCGAACGCTGCCAGGAGGACCTGCCGTGACCGCCGACGCCCCCGTCGTGCGGGCCGTCAACCTGGTGAAGATCTACCAGACCGGCGGGCTGCCCGTGCCGGCCGTACGCGGGGTCGACCTGACGGTCGAGGCCGGGGAGTTCGTCGCCATCATGGGCCCGTCGGGGTCCGGGAAGTCCACGCTGGTCCACATGCTCGGCGGTCTGGACACCCGTACCAGCGGCGAGATCTGGCTGGACGGCAAGCGGGCGGACACACTCTCGGAGAGCGGGTGGGCCGTGCTCCGCCGCGAGAAGATCGGCTTCGTCTTCCAGTTCTTCAATCTGGTCGCCAACATGACCGTGGCCGACAACGTCGAACTTCCCGCGCTGCTGGGCGGCGTTCCGCCCCGGCAGGCCAGGGAACGGCGCGAGTACCTCCTCGGTGAGCTCGGCCTCGCCGACCGCGCCGAGGCGTCGCCGGCGCAGCTCAGCGGCGGCGAGCAGCAGCGGGTCGCGCTGGCCCGCGCGCTCGCCAACCAGCCCCGGCTGCTGCTGGCCGACGAGCCGACCGGCAACCTCGACAGCCGCAACACCCGTGACGTGCTCCGCCTGCTCGGCAAGGTGCACGGGCAGGGCCAGACGATCGTGCTGGTCACCCACGACGCCCGGGTGGCGAGCATGGCCGACCGCGTCGTCAGCCTGCTCGACGGCCAGATCGTCGACGACGGCGCCATCCCGAAGTCACGCCGGCGCCCTTCGGGAGCGGCGGGGGACGTCGTGGAACTGCGGAGCTGACCCGGTGCACCGCCAGGAATCACCCGAACTCCCGGACGGTCCGCGTGGTCACCGTGGTCACCGTGGTCACCGTGCGCGCCGCCTCCGGCTCACGGGAGACCGCGGGATCATGGCATGCTCCGTCGCGGGTCGCGCCCCTTCGCCGCGGCAAGCCGCACGATCACAGGACATAGCCAATCCGCGCCGCACATTCCACGACCACGGCGGGGAGGTGACGTGGTGACGGTGCGGACCGCGGAGCTGCGGTGGATCCGCGCGGACCTGCGGGCGCGCCGGGGGCAGGCCGCGCTCACGGTCCTCGCCGTGGCGGGCATCGTCACCGCCCTGATCGTCGCGGCCACCCTGCTGGAGGACGGCACCAACCCCTGGCGCGGCCTGTTCGCGCGCAGCAACAGCGCGCACATCTGGATCCACAGCAAGGACGTCCCCGACGTGTCCGCCCTGCGCGGGCTGCACGGCGTGACCGACGTCGCCGGGCCGTACCGCAGTGCGCCCGCCACGCTGGTCACCCGGGGCCGGCGGGTGCCGATCACCCTGCAGGAGACGCCGGCGGCCTTCCCCGCGGTGGCCCGCCCGCTCCTGCGCGAGGGCCGCTGGCTCGACGTGCGCACCCCGGACGGCGTGGTCGTCGAGCGGTCGTTCGCCCGGGCCCTCGGCCTGCGGCCGGGCAGCCCGTTCACCGTCACCGGACTCAACGGCGCGACCCACACGCTGACCGTCGCCGGACTGGCCGAGAGCGGCGACCAGGGCTTCTACCCGGAGTGGACCCCGGGCCTGGCCTGGACGCTCGCGCAGACGCTCGACGTCGTCGAGCCCGCGCCGGGCCGCACCGAGACCGTGACCGGGCTGCGGCTGGCCGATGCCGCCGCCACCGACCTCGTCGTCCAGAGGGCCGTCTTCACGCTGCGCAACCAGGTGCAGCGGGTGACGACCTGGCGTGAGGTGCGGGCCTCGATGGAGCTGGACAACCGCCTGCTCGGCCTGCTGCTCGCGCTGTTCGGCGGCGCGGGCCTGGTCGCCGCCGCGCTCGCGCTCGCCAACGCCGCCGGTGGCCGGGTGCTGATCCAGCTGCGCGACATCGCCACGCTCAAGTCGCTGGGGTTCACCCGGGGCCAGGTGGTCCGGATGCTCGTCGCCGAGCACGGCACGCTCGGGCTGCTCGGCATCGCCGCCGGCGTGGTCGCCGCCCGCCTGATCACGGCGTACGCCATGGGGGAGACGGTCGTCGTGCCGCTGTCGGCCGGCCCTCTCGCGGCGATCATCGCCGGGACCTCGCTGACGGTGCTGGTCGCGGTCCTGATCCCGGCCTGGCGCGGCGGGCGCACCCCGCCGATCCCGGCCGCCCCCGCGGCGCCGCCGCGCGGGCACCTGTCCCGGCTGGCCAGGGTCGCCCTGCTCGTACGGCTGCCGCCCGCGCTCGTCCTCGGCGCCAGGGACGCCTTCACCCGCAGGACGCCGGCCACGCTCACGGTATGCGGCGTCGCCATCCCGATGATGATGATCACGATAGGGCTCGGCTGCTGGGCGACCCTGGACAACTTCAGCCGGCACCCCGAGAGGGTGGGCCAGGCGGCGGCCCTGTCCCTGCGGCCGGGCGAGCTGACCGCGGAGGAGGCGCGCCAGCGGGCGATGGCCGATCCGGACGTGGTGGCGGCCTACCCGGGAGCCGAGCTCGACGCGCTCGTCCCCTGGCAGACGAGGACCGTGCGGACCAGGGCGCTCGGCCTGTCCTCCGACCCGTACCCCTTCCCGGTCGTGGAGGGCCGGATGTTCGCCGACCGGGGCGAGGCCGTGGCCGGGCAGGGCCTGCTCGACCTCCTCGGCGTACGGATCGGCGACCGGGTCCGCGTGACGATCGGGGGCACCCCGTTGATCGTGCGGATCGTGGGCCGGGTGGTCGAGCCGGAGCAGGACGGCGAGGTGCTGTCGTTCGGGGTGGACAGCCTGGCGGCCAAGGACGCGTTGCCGCCCCAGTTCTACGCCCTGGCGCTGCGGCCCGGCGCAGACGCGGCACAGGTGCGCGCCCGGCTGCAGGGGCAGGGGCTCGAGGTGGCCCAGGCCGTGAACCCGGCCGACCGGCTGGCGGTCATCCGGGTGATCATCGTCGCCCTGGTCGCCGTGCTGGCCCTGATCGGGCTGGCCAGCCTGCTGACGGCCAGCGCGCTCGGGCTGCGCGATCACGTCCTCGACCTGGCCGTGCTCAAGGCGATGGGCCTGACTCCCCGCCAGGTGATGGCCACGCTGGTCACCGCCACCGGCCTGCCCGCGGCGGTGGGGGTCGTGCTGGGAGCGGCGGCGGGGGCGTCCTGTTCACGGTGGCTGATCGACCTGGAGGGCCGCGGCAGCGGCGTCGGCGCGGGCATCGGCCAGGCCCCGACGCCGGGCATGCTCGCCGCGACCCTCGTGAGCGCGATCGGTGCGGCCCTGCTGGTGGCGCTGATCCCGGCCCGGCGGGCGGCCCGGGCGCAGGTGCCCGTCACCGCCCGCTGAAGGAACGGCGGAGTGTGCGAAGCGGATGTGGCGCAGGCCCGCGGATCTGCACCGGCCGCCCGTGCCGCTCAGTCCCTCCTGAAGACCCCGCAGGCGATCCGGCCGCCCGAATCGCCGGCCTTGAGCGTCTCGGCGTCGGGCCCGGCCGTCCCCGAACGGCTGTAGCGGTCGGGGACGTTCGCCTGGTTGTCCGGCTTGGCGTGGACGACGATCGAGGTGCCGTCGCCGCTCAGCAGGTCCTCCACCCTGAACCGGTCGGTGACGGCGGTGGCCCGGCCCACGCCGTCGCCGCGGACCAGGAGATCGGGCAGATCCCCGGTATGCCCGGGGTGCGAGCCCGAGCCCAGATGCGCGCCCGCGCTGAAGAAGGGGCTGCCGGTCGCCGGGTCGGTCGACTTCGGGTCGCAGACGCCCTTGTCGTGGACGTGCACGCCGTGGAACCCGGGCGGCAGGCCGGTGGTTCTGATCTTCACCTCGGTGCCGCCGTTCTCGTCGTTCTCCACGCCGACCGTCCCGACGTTCTGCCCTTGCGCGTTCGTGAGGGTCGCGGTGGCGTCGACGTCGCGCGGCGCCGCCGGCGTCCGTGCCGCGGCGATCCCGGAGACGGCCGCGCCCGCGACCAACGCGGCGGCCAGGGACAGGTAGGTGTGCCGGAGCATGAGGCTCCCCTCTCGCCGATGCGAGCGATCCGTCCGTCCACGTCACGGTAGGCACGCCGGGCGAAATGGGTGGGCCAAGACGGCGTCAAGTCTGCCGCCGGTGCGACGACGCCCCCGCCCAGGGGCCCGCGAAGGGCCCGAGGGCGGGGGCGCCGCACGGCCTGATCAGGACGACGGCCGCAGGGACAGCCAGTAGAAGCCGTAGCCCGGCAGCGTGAGCAGGTAGGGCAGGTCGCCGACCACCGGGAAGGAGACGCCGCCGCGGCACTCGACCGGCGTGACCCCGGCGAAGCGCCGCAGGTCGAGCTCGACCGGCTGGGCGAAGCGCGACAGATTGTTGACGCACAGGACCACGTCGTCGCCCTCCTCCCGCAGGAAGGCCAGCACGCTCGGGTTCGGCGACCACAGCTCGGTGTAGTCGCCGGTGCCGAAGATCGGGTGCTCCCGCCTGATCTGCAGCATCCGCCGGGTGAAGTGCAGCAGCGACGACTCGCTCTTGATCTGGGCCTCGACGTTCACGGCCTGGTAGCCGTACACCGGGTCCATGACCACCGGCAGGTAGAGCCGGCCGGGGTCGGCCTCGGAGAAGCCGGCGTTGCGGTCCGGGGTCCACTGCATCGGCGTGCGGACCGCGTCGCGGTCCTCCAGCCAGATGTTGTCGCCCATGCCGATCTCGTCGCCGTAGTACATGACCGGCGAGCCCGGCATGCTGAGCAGCAGCGCGGTGAACAGCTCGATCTGGTCCCTGTCGTTCTCCAGCAGGGGGGCCAGGCGCCGCCGGATGCCGAGGTAGGCGCGCATGCGCGGGTCCTTGGCGTACTCGGCGTGCATGTAGTCGCGCTCTTCCTCCGTCACGGTCTCGAGCGTCAGCTCGTCGTGGTTGCGGAGGAAGATGCCCCACTGGGCGCTTTCCGGCAGCTTCGGGGTGCGCGACATGATCTCGGAGATCGGCTCGCGGCTCTGCCGGCGCACGGCCATGAAGATGCGCGGCATCAGCGGGAAGTGGAAGGCCATGTGGCACTCGTCGCCGCCCACGGTGGGGTCGCCGAAGTACTCGACCACGTCCTCGGGCCAGCCGTTGGCCTCGGCGAGCAGCACCCGGTCGGGGTAGATCCGGTCCACCTCGGCGCGGATCCTCTTGAGGTAGTCGTGGGTCTCGGGCAGCCCGGCGCAGGAGGTGCCCTCGCGCTCGAACAGGTACGGCACCGCGTCCAGCCGGAAGCCGTCGACGCCCAGGTCGAGCCAGAAGCGGATGACCTCCATCATCGCGTCCTGGACGTCCGGGTTGTCATAGTTCAGGTCGGGCTGGTGGTGGAAGAACCGGTGCCAGTAGTACTGCTTGCGCACCGGGTCGTATGTCCAGTTCGACTCCTCGCTGCCCACGAAGACGATCGGGACGCCGGAGTATTTGTCCGGATCGTCGGACCAGACGTAGAAGTCTCCGTACGGGCCCTCGGGGTCGTTGCGGGACGCCTGGAACCACGGGTGCTGGTCGCTGGTGTGGTTCATGACCAGGTCGGTGATGACCCGGAGTCCGCGCTCGTGCGCCGCCTCGATCAGCTTCACGAAGTCGCCGAGGTCGCCGAACTCCGGAAGGATCTTGAGGTAGTCGGAGATGTCGTAGCCGCCGTCCTTGAGCGGGGACTCGTAGAGCGGCAGCAGCCAGAGGCAGTCGACCCCGAGCCACTTGAGATAGTCGAGCTTGTCGATCAGCCCGCGCAGGTCGCCGGTGCCGTCGCCGTTGGAGTCCTTGAATCCGCGGACCAGCACCTCGTAGAAGACCGCACGCTTGTACCAGCGGGGGTCCTGCGAGGTGAAATCGGTGATCTCCGGGAGATCACCGGTGGAGGCCCCGAGTGGCCCCGGAACGGGGTCAGGGCAGGGCGCAGCAGCGTTCATCTGGTTCTCGCTTGAGATAAGAGGGGGCGCGTGGTCAGGTCACACCCGAGCTTTGAAGCTCACGCCGTGATGTTTGGCTCTAGTTGACCAAAAATACCACCTGAGGTGGCCTGACCGAAAAGGCTGACAGGGGTCTGACATGCAGTTTTTACCTGTTTACGGCTGATCACGTACGGCTACCGCACAGGCGCGCAGCCGGACGGTGCGGGCCGCCCGCCGGAGGCGGCCGCAGCGGGGTGCGGGTGTGTGGCGGGGCTACCCGCCGGACGGCGCCCGGCCGGGGGGCGTGGCGCGGGTGTGCGGCGCGGGCTACCCGCCGGACGGCGCCGTCCAGGGCGGGGCGAGGTCGCCGAGGACGTCCTCGTAGTCGGTCAGCCAGGCCCCGAACGCCACCAGGGCGCGCAGCCAGAACCGCGAGTTCCACGAGCCGAAGGCGGTCAGCGCGTCCGGCCCGCCGGCGATCGCCTCCAGCATCGCGGGAGACATCAGCCCGGGGATCTCCGCGGCCTTGACCAGCATCCGGTGATTCCACTCGCGGGCGACCGGCCCGTTCGAGCGCAGCGGGACGCGGCGGTTCGGCATCAGCGGGGTGTTGGTCGAGGGCAGCGCCGCCACGCGGGGGTTGGCGGCCCGGAGGACCTCCCGGTAGAACTTCCCGCCCTCCTTGCGGGCGACCGGCACCGACAGCGCCGCGTCGAAGAACTCCGGGTGCAGGAACGGGAAGACCGGGGTCGCCTCCGGGCCGACGAGGTTGACCGGCGACCGGGCGATGCCGCGCACGGTCCGGGTGTGCAGCACGCTCAACGGCAGCTCGGCCCGGTGCCCGTGCAGCATCGAGGTCGCCCGGGTGAACGCCGTACGGACCCGGTCGTCCATCCACGCGGCGGCGGCCTCGCCGAGCACGGGGACGTGGGCGTCGCCGGTCGCCAGCGCCTTCAGCAGCGCCTCCTGACGTGACGCGCCGGTGCCCGCGCCGACGGCGTCCGCCGTGATCAGGAAGTTCTTCATCAGCGGGCCGCCCGCGAGACCGTCCACCAGTGCCCGGCCCGCGCCGTGGACCTCCCGCGCGAAGGGGGAGTACCACGCGTGGTGGCTGGTGAGGAACTCCAGGCGGCGCGCCGCCCACAGCGCCTCCTGCGGATAGGCGGCCGGGTCCTGCGGCATGATCCGGTGCGGGATCCCCAGCTCACGCGTGATGTAGCGGGCGAAGTCGATGTCGTTGTCCAGCCCGTCGTCCGGGCTCGTGGTCCACGACTCGACGTCCATCTTCCTGGCCACCGCCACGCTGGCCAGCAGCCGGGAGTCGTACCCGCCGCTCACGGGCACCAGCACCCGCTCGTACGGCTTGAGCGCGTCGTGCAGCAGCGCGACCAGGTCGCCGCCGGTGACGCCCCGGTCCACCGGCTCCTCCCGCACCCAGCGCGGGGCCCGCCGGTCCACGCGCAGCCCGGGCGTGCGGCGCGACCAGCTCAGCGCGGTCGCGCCGGGCAGGCGCCGGATCTCGCGGTACGGCGTGTCCTCCAGCAGCGGGTAGGTCAGCCGGAGGATCGCGGCCCACGCCTCCCAGTTCACCTCGTACGGCCGCCGGGCCAGCGCGAGGAGCGGTTCGATGAGCGAGGAGAAGTAGACGGCGTCCCCGTCCTGCAGGTAGTAGACGTCGACCAGGCCGAGACCGCCCGTGTGCAGGCTCACGGCGTCCGGCTCGTCCACCAGGCCCGGGGTCTCGTACGTCTCCGCGACCCGCAGCCACGCGTTGGCCCGGGGCTCGCCTCCGGTCTCCGGCCGACGGCCGCCCCACGCGTACGCGGTCGTCCGCTCGCCCGTGGCGTACGGCGCCAGGGGAGCCGAGGCGAGCAGCGCGGCCTCCGGGGCGCTGTGCACGGCCTGCACTGCGGGCCCCGACCGCGCCAGCAGGTCGAGCTTGGCCTGCTCGAAGGGCCCGACGGCCCCGCAGACGTACGGCCTGGCCTGGAATCGCGGCCACTCACCCTTGCGCACGGTTTGCCCTCCCTTGAACCGCAGCCGAGTCTACGGACCTCCCGGCCGCCAAAGGGACGAAAGCCCCGAGACGTACGGCTTGGCGGGGCACTGACCGGCATCGCGCGCAGTCGCGGACCGAAGGGGATGCGCCGGTGCTGGCCAACTTGCCTCCCGGAAGGGCTGGAACTGCACGCTGAGCCGTACCTCCAGGGCTTCGGCGAGGCGTTCCGGCATGGGGATCGTGGGCATGGTGCCGCCGGCCTCAGATTCACGCCGGCCCCACGGCACCCGGCCCGCTGCATTCGGGCCGGCTCACTCGCGCCGGCCCTGTCGGCGTACGTGGAGGCGCCCGCTGTGGCCCGGCCGAGGCGTCAGACCTGCCACAGGGCGCTGACGGGCATGGCGCGCAGCCGCGGGCCGAAGGGGAGGGTCTGCGTGCCGGTGTAGAGGACGATGCCGGCCACGAAGTCGTCGCCCAGACGGCCGGCGAGGTGGCGCAGGCCGCGGAAGTCGTCGCCGCGGACGGTCGAGGAGGCCTTGACTTCGACGCCGACGACGCGGCCCTGCCGGTTCTCCAGCACCGCGTCGACCTCGACCTTGTCCTTGGTCCGGTAGTGGAAGAGATCCACGCGCTCGTCCGACCAGGTGAGCTGGCGGGCGAGCTCCATGAGGACGAAGCCCTCCAGCAACGGTCCGAACCGGCCCTCGGGCCGCACCAGGCTCCTCGCGTCGGCGCCCAGCAGGTTCGCGGCGACGCCCGAGTCGACGAAGGCCACCTTGGGAGTGCCGACCGCGCGGTTGCTGAGGTTGCGTGACCAGGCGGGGATGCGTTTGATCAGGAAGACCTCTTCGAGTAGGCCGAGGTAGCGGTTGACGGTGCTGGCGGACAGCCCGATGTCCGACCCGAGCCCCCCGGCGACGAGCAACTGTCCCGAGCGGGCGGCCACCGACCGCACCAGGGCGCGCATCTCGGCGATTCGCTCGATCTCGGACAACTGGCTCACGTCCCGCGCGATCAGATCGGCGACGTACGAGTCGAAGAAGCGCTCACGTCTGCGTGGGTTCGTCCGGGCCACCGCCTCCGGAAATCCCCCGCGCACTACTCGTTCCGCGTAGTCGGCCCGCGACAAGGAGGACGTGTGGTGGAGGTCCTCGCCCTCGGCGAAGATCGCGTCAACGAACCTGTCCGGGGTGTCGTCGATCTCTCCTTGCGAGAACGGCCACAGCTCGATCGTCTCCATACGTCCCGGCAACGCGTCGGGAAGGGCCCGCAGACCGAGCACCCGCGCGGATCCGGTGAGCAGGAAACGTCCCGGCCGGGGGTCGGTGTCCACCTGTTCCTTGATGGACAGCATGAGTTCGGGCACGCGCTGGATCTCGTCGATCACCATCGGATCGGGGAACGCCACGAAGCCCGCGGGATCCTCTTGCGCCGCCTGACGGACGACCGGGGTGTCCAGATTGCGCCACTCGGCCGTCCGTTCCTTGGCGAGAAGGCGCACGAGGGTGCTCTTGCCGCTCTGCCGGGCTCCGTTGATCAGCACGACGCGGGTGTCGTTCAAGGCGTCCGCGGCCGGCCTTTCCGCGCGCCGCGGAACCACCCGGCCGAGCGGGGTCTGCGCAGAGCTTCTCACCAGCTCAGAATGGCACAAGAGACAGTCTCAGTGGCACGCTGGCCGCATGATCGATGACGAGTTGGTCGCAGCCGTCGTGGTGAACTGGTCGCAGGGCGTACGGTGCCCTGGCCGCGGGGCCGCCGGGGCATCGGTCGCTGGGTGAGGGAAGCGCCGTGGTGGGAGAGGTCTCGGCTCCGGCTGAGAGCGATCAGGGTGTTCTGCGAATATTGTGACTCTGGTCCTGAAGGTCTACCGCGGAGTCACCCCCTATGAGCGAGGTAAGCGAGCCGGCAGCCGGACAGCCCGAGCGGAGCGACCCGGCGGCGCTGCGGCAGGCGCTGGCGGAGGCGGTGGAGCGGGCCTCCGGCGCGGCGGAGCTGGCCCGGCTGATCACGGACTACCGGCGGCGGCTGGAGGAGGTGGCGCGCTCGGAGGCCGAGGCGCTGACGAAGATGCGTGAGGCCGAGGCGCGGCTGAAGACCGTCGAGCGGCAGAACGCGCAGCTCGCCAAGCAGCTCGCGGAGCAGAAGTACCAGACCGAGGTCGCCAACTGGAAGCTCGCCTCGCTCCAGGAGAGCCGCTGGATCAAGCTCGGCGACGCGATCCACAGCAAGAAGCCCGGCACGGTGGCCAGGACGCTCAAGGCGCCGGTCAGGAAGCGCCCCGCGCCCAAGCGCTCGGACTTCACGCCCGAGCTCCCCGCCGTCCCCGAGGTGAAGGCGGCCCCCGCCGCGCCCGAGCCCAAGGCCCCGCAGGTCTCCGCGCCGCTCGCCGAGTCGTTCGTGGTCCCCAAGGGCCCGACGGCCCGGCCGTACATGACGGTCGCCGCGATCGTGGACCGGCAGACCGAGGCGCTGCTGCGGTACGAGTGGCGGCTGGTGACCAACTTCGGCCCGGACAACTGGGAGGCCATGCTCGACCAGCAGCGGCCGCACGTGCTGTTCGTCGAGTCCGTACGGCCCGGCCCCCGGCAGGGCAACGGCGGGCGCTGGCTGGAGGCGCTGGCCGGGGAGACGCGGGCGCTGCGCGACCTGGTGGCGGCCTGTCACAAGCGGGGCGTCAAGACGGTCTTCTGGCACTCCGGCGGCGCGGTGTCGCGGGCCGTGCCGGCGGCCGAGCACTTCGAGTACGTGCTGGCCACCACGGAGGCCCGCGCCCGCGAGTGGCGGTCGGCGCTGCGCCACGACCGGGTCGGCGTGCTCCCGCTCGCGATCCAGCCCCGTGTGCACAACCCCATCCCCGCCGAGGGCGGCAGGACCGGGGAGATCGTCACGCTCGGCACGGTCACCCCGCCGGCCGGCGGCGCGGCCTGGCCGCCGCTGGCCGGGCAGGGCGACGACACGACGTCGTACGACGACGTGCTGACGGCCTACCGGCGGCCGGCCCTGGTGATCGCCGGCGCCGACGCCGAGCCGAGGGTGATAGGGGAGGTCGCGGCCTGCGGCACCCCGGTGCTCCAGGTGCGGGCCGGGGCCAAGGGCGAGGAGATCCTCGCGGCGGCCGAGATCCTGATGGCCGACGCGGGACGGCTGGCCAGGGAGGCCCACCTCGCCTGGCGGGCCCGCACGAGCGTCACCCCGCTGCTCGACCCGATCCTCGACACCCTAGGCGTGCCGAGCGTACGGGGCAGCGGCGTGATCACGGCGATCGCCGCCGTCGCCGGCCCGGGCGAGCTGGACCGCCTGCTCGCCCAGGTCACCCGTCAGGTCGAGCGGCCCGGTCAGATCGTGATCGTGGCGGACGGCCTGGACGCGGGCCTGGTGGACAAGACGGTCCGCCAGGCGTGCCCGGACCTCGACGTCGTGGTCCGCGCCACGCGGGAGCCGGTCACCCGGGGCGCCGCCCTCGACCGCGCGGTCCGGCTCGCCGACGGCGACTACGTGGCCGTGCTCGACGCCAGGGATCTGTACGGCGAGCACTACCTGGCCGACCTCGTCCGCCACTTCGCCTCCACCGACGCCGAGGTGCTGGGGAAGGCGTCGTTCTACGCCCACCTGCCGGAGACCGGCGCGACGCTGCTGCGCCAGCCGGAGGCCGAGCACCGGTTCCTCCCCGAGGTGGCCGGGGGCACCGTCCTGGCCCGCCGCCAGGTCCTCACCGAGCTCGGCTTCGCCGACGTCTCCGAGGAGTGGGGCGAGGTCCTGATGCGGCAGTGCCGTACGGACGGGGTGCGGGTCTACTCGGCCGACCGCTACTCCTACGTCTGCGTCCGCGACTCGGCCGAGGGCTCGCTGCTCGGTTCGGCGCGTATGGAGGGGTACGTCCCGGCCGAGCCCCTCGCCCTGCTCTAGGCCACGGGTCCGAGGCTTCAGAACACGGGGCCGAGGTCGAGCACGGCCTTGCCGTGGAGGCGGCGGCCGAGGAGGAGCGCCACCGCCTCCTGCGCCTTCTGCCAGCCGCCGCGCCAGGAGATCCCGGGATCGAGACGGCCGGACGCGACCTGCCCGGCGAGCCAGGTGAAGTCGGGCGCGAGCCCGCCGCAGGAGGGCAGGAAGAACGTGACCACCGAACGGTCATGACCCAGGTCGCCGGAGAGCGCGCCGAACGGGAAGGTCTCCGGCTCGCCGGTCACGTGCCCGACGGCCACCAGCGTGCCGCCCTCGGCCAGCCTGCCGTACGCCTCCACGAGGGTGGGCCCGCCCACCATGTCGAGCACGCCGTGCACCGGGTCGCCGAGAGATGACGGCCGGTCCACCACCTCGTGCGCGCCGAGCGCCCGCAGGGCGTCGCCGTGCGCCCCGGGGTCGCCGGTGGACGCGACCACGTGGGCCCCGCCGAGCCGGGCCAGCTGCACGGCATACCTGCCGACCCCGCCGGTGGCGCCGGTGACCAGCACCCTCCTGCCGAGGATGGGGCCGAGCCGGTGCAGGGCGCGCAGCGCGCTGCCCGCGGCGACCGGGATCGTGCTGACCGCGCCGAAGTCGGCGTTCCCGGGGAGCGTGCCGATGTAAGAGGTGTCCACGGCGCGGTACTCCGCCCACGCGCCTTCGAAGCCGAGCGTCACCACGGGGGTGCCCGCGGCGGGACCGGAGCCGTCGGCGGCGGCCCGCTCGACCACCCCGGCCGCGTCCCATCCCGGGACGGCGCCGTCCGGAGCGTTCCGGACGACGGCGGTGACCTCGCCGTAGTTGAGCGAGGTGGCGGTCACCCGCACCAGCGCCTGGTGAGGGGCGGGCTCGGGGTCCGGAGCCTCGCCGAGCCGCAGGCCGGCGGGCGCGGACCTGTCGACGAGCAGAGCGCGCATGGTCATCCCTTCGATGGAAAAAGTGCCACTCGGTGGCGGAAGCGTCGCCCACTATGCCACTCAGTGGCATTTGCCAGCAAGCGGCGTGGCGGGACTAGACTGGCCGTGATGACCACGACCCCTGTCCCCGACGACCGGCTCCCGCTGCGTGAGCGCAAGAAGCTGCGCACCCGGCGCGCGCTGGTCGACGCGGCCCTGGAGCTGTTCACCGAGCGGGGCTTCGAGGCGACGACCCTCGACGACCTGTGCGCGGCCGTGGAGGTCTCCAAGCGCACCTTCTTCCGCAACTTCGTCAGCAAGGAGGACGTCGCGCTGACGCCCACGCAGGACATGTGGGCGGCCTTCCTCGACGAGCTGGAGCGGTGCGAGCCCGGCGCGGGACGCCCGCTCATCGAGGTGGTGCAGGACTGCCTGCTCGCCGCCGTCGGACGGATGACCGCCGGCGGCTGGGCGCGTCAGGCCCGGCTCAGCGAGCTGCTGGCCGCCCGGACCCCCTCGATGGGGGCGTACGGCCTGCACTTCTGCGACCGCACCACGCGTGAGGCGCTCGCGATCCTGCGCCGTCGCCTCGACCTGCGCGGGGTGGACGACCTGCGGGTGAGGCTCGTGCTCGACCTGCTCGTGGCGGCCTGGCACGGTGCTCTGGAGTTCTGGACGTCCCTGCCGGGCGAGCCCGCGTCCGAAGACCTGGCCGCGTGCCTGCGTGAGGCGTTCGCCGCGCTCCCCGGGTGTCTCACGCTGACCGCCCTGCCGAAGGACGGCCCGGCCACGTCATGATCATGGAGGCGATGCGCGGCGTCCTCGGCGTGCCGCCGGTGCCGCAGGGGTCGTGGGAGCGGGAGGCGCGGTTCGTGTCCACCGCGGCGCTGCGGGGAACGGCGGAGCCCCCGCTCGAGGTGGCGGAGCGGCTCGCGGTGCGGCTGCGTGGGACGCCCGGGATCCGGCGGGTGGAGGTCCGGCCCAACGGCTTCCTCGTCATCGGCGTCGCCACGCCGGGAGAGATCGTCGACGAGCTCCTGGCCGCCCCGGCCGCGGTGCGCCGGTCGCCGGCCGCCGAGTCCCCGCCCCCGGCGTCCTCCGCGGCGCCGTGGCCGGACTTCCCTCGCACATGGGACAACCCCGGTTTCGCCGTGCGGTACGCGTACGTGCGGGCGGGAGCCGTACGGCGATGGGCGCGTGACCTCGGCGTGCGGGCCGGCGCGGCGGCGCGGCCAGAGCTTCTCGACGGCCCGTTCGACCGGGCCGTGCTGCGGGTCCTGGCCGAGCTGCCGAGCAGGAGGGAGAGCCGCGATCCCGGGTGGGCGGCGTACCTCGAACGGCTGGCCGAGGTCTACCACACGGCCGTCGAGCGCGCGTCCCCGATCCCCGGAGGCGACGAGGCGCCGTCGGAGGTCCACGCGGCCCGGGTGCGGATGGGGGAGGCGGTGCGCCGGGTGCTCGGCGAGGGGCTGGCGGAGCTCGGCGTCACGCCCCCCGGCAAAATCTGAACCAAATCGGCCGATCGCCGGAAGCAATGCCGTAGATGACCTGCGGATCTGAATATCTTCCTTCGGGGTCGTCTCGCAGGTTGAACAGCGGGCGCGAGTGAATCGCAGGGTCGGCTAGCCTCGTTCGGGTGAGTCGATTCGCCCACCCTGCCGGCGACCTGCACGCCGCCTCAACTATCGTCGCCGTCACCGCCGGACTGCCCGAGGAGCGTCCGCCGCACGTGCCCGCCGACCTCAACGCGCTCGAACCGGCCATCTGGCCGCGAACGTCCGGCCGGGCCGACGGTGCCGTCACGATCGGCGGAATCGACGTGCGCGACCTGGCGAAGGAGTTCGGCACACCTCTGTACGTCATCGACGAGGAGGACTTCCGCTCACGCTGCCGCGAGTACCGGTCCGCCTTCCACGACGGCGAGGTCCACTACGCGGCCAAGGCGTTCCTGTGCCGCGAGGTCGCCCGCTGGATCGACCAGGAGGGCCTCGGCCTCGACGTGTGCAGCGCGGGCGAGCTCGCCGTCGCGCTCAGCGTGGGCTTCCCGCCCGAGCGGATCACCATGCACGGCAACAACAAGTCGCTCGCCGAGCTGGAGAAGGCCGTCACGGCCGGCGTGGGCCACATCGTGGTCGACTCGTACGAGGAGATCGCCCGCCTCGGCTTCCTCGCCGACAAGCACGGTGTGCGGCCGAAGGTGATGATCCGGGTGACCGTGGGCGTCGAGGCGCACACCCACGAGTTCATCGCGACCGCTCACGACGACCAGAAGTTCGGCCTGTCGCTGAGCAGCGGCGCCGCCGCCGAGGCCGTGCGGCGCATCCTCGCGCTGCCGCAGCTCGAACTGGTCGGCCTGCACTCCCACATCGGGTCGCAGATCACCGACACCGGCGGCTTCGAGGTCGCGGCCCGCCGCCTGGCCCGGCTGCTGGTCGAGGTCAAGGAGGAGCACGACGTCGTGCTTCCTGAGCTGGACCTCGGTGGCGGGTACGGCATCCCGTACGTGGTCGGCGACGAGTCCCTGGACGTCAAGGTCATCGCGGACGGCCTGCGAGAGATCGTCACAAAGGTGTGCGAATCGGCCGGGCTGCCCGTGCCCCGGCTCACGGTCGAGCCGGGCCGGTCGATCGCCGGAGTGTCCGGCGTCACCCTCTACGAGGCCGGTACCGTCAAGGACGTGGAGGGCCTGCGCACCTACGTGAGCGTCGACGGCGGCATGAGCGACAACATCCGCACCGCCCTCTACGGCGCCGATTACACGGCCGTGCTCGCCTCCCGCGTGAGCCAGGCGGCGCCGATGCTGTCGCGCCTGGTGGGCAAGCACTGCGAGAGCGGCGACATGGTCGTGCGCGACCTGTACCTGCCGGGCGACCTGGCCCCCGGCGACCTGATCGCCGTCGCCGGCACCGGCGCCTACTGCCGGTCGCTGGCCAACAACTACAACTATCTGCCCAAGCCCGCCGTCGTCGCGGTGTCCAACGGCCAGGCGCGGGTCATCATCCGCAGGGAGACCGAGGACGACCTGCTCCGGGGGCAGCTGTGACCGGCCGCTCCGGACAGTCCGGCGGCGAAGCGAGGAGGGGTCGTGAGTAAAGCCAAACCGGCGCTCAGGGTCGCGCTGCTGGGCTGCGGCGTCGTCGGGTCGCAGGTCGTGCGTCTGCTCCGCGAGCAGGCCGACGACCTGGCCGCCCGTGTCGGCGCCCCGCTGGAGCTGGCCGGCGTCGCGGTGCGCAGGCTCGGGCGCAAGCGGGACGCCGACGTGGACCCCGCGCTGCTCACGACGGACGCGGAGGCCCTGGTCACCCGCGACGACGTGGACATCGTCGTCGAGGTGATCGGCGGTATCGAGCCCGCCAGGTCGCTGATCCTCGCCGCGATGGCGCACGGCAAGTCCGTGGTGAGCGCCAACAAGGCGCTGCTCGCCGAGGACGGCGCGACGATCCACCGTGCCGCCCGCGAGAACGGCGCCGACCTGTACTTCGAGGCGAGCGTCGCCGGGGCGATCCCGCTGCTGCGCCCGCTGCGCGAGTCGCTGGCCGGTGACCGGGTGCGCCGCGTGCTGGGCATCGTCAACGGCACGACCAACTACATCCTCGACAAGATGGACTCCACCGGCGCCTCGTTCAACGACGCCCTGGAGGAGGCCCAGGCGCTCGGGTACGCCGAGGCCGACCCCACGGCCGACGTCGAGGGCTTCGACGCCGCGGCCAAGGCGGCGATCCTGGCCGGCATCGCCTTCCACAGCCGGGTCACGGCCGCCGACGTGCACCGCGAGGGCATCACGGAGATCACCGCGGCCGACGTCGCCTCGGCCAAGGGCATGGGATACGTCATCAAGCTGCTGGCCATCTGCGCCCGCTCCGACGACGGCCGGTCGGTCGGCGTCCGCGTGCACCCCGCCATGATCCCGAGGTCGCACCCCCTGGCCGGGGTGCGTGAGGCGTACAACGCGGTCTTCGTGGAGGCCGAGTCGGCCGGGCGGCTGATGTTCTACGGCGCGGGCGCGGGCGGCGCGCCCACCGCCAGCGCCGTGCTGGGCGACATCGTCGCCGTGGCGCGCAACCGCCTCGCCGGCACCCGCGGGCCGGAGGAGTCGACGTACGCCGACCTCAAGGTCCACCCGATGGGCGACAGCGTCACCCGCTACCACGTGTCGCTGGACGTCGCGGACAAGCCCGGTGTGCTCGCCCGCGTCGCCGACATCTTCGCCAGGCACGACGTGTCGATCCAGACGGTACGGCAGGAGGGCCGCGGCGACGACGCCCAGCTCGTGCTGGTGACCCACCGGGCCAGCGACGCCGCCCTGTCGGGCACGATCAAGGATCTGCGCGACCTGAACATCGTCCGCGCCGTCGCGAGCGTCATGCGGGTCGAGGGCGACGACACTCCCTGAAACACCGCGAGACCGCGAGGGGCCGCCGCCGCGAGCGTCGGCGGCCCGCGCCGGGACCGGCTCAGCGCTCCGCCAAGGCCTTGCGGACCGCGTCCAGGGCCTCCTCCTCGGAGGCGCCGAGGAGGCGCACCGCGCCCGCGAAATCCTCGGCCGCCTCGCGCAGGCGCAGGCGTCCGCCCTCGGCGGCGAGGTCGGTGATCGTCGCGGCCCGGCCCCGGCGCAGTTCGACGAGGCCCTCGTCGCGGAGCTGCTGGTAGCCGCGCAGCACGGTGTGCAGGTTGATGCCGAGCGCGGCGGCGACGGCCCGCGCCGAGGGCAGCTTGTCGCCGGGGACCGCCGCGCCCCTGGCGACCGCCGCGCGCACCGAGGCCGCCACCTGGTCGGCCAGAGGCTGGGCCGAGGAAGGGTCGACGACGATCAGCACCCGGCGGCTCCCCGTGTCCGGGTGAGCGCCCCGTTCACCAGCGCGGCGGCCGTCTCGGCGTCCCGGGTCGAGTACAGGAACTCCCGCCCGTCGGTGAGCCGGAGGGCCAGCACCGGACCACGACCGCTCACGTAACCCCACCCTCTGCTGCCGCCGATCATACCGAGCCCCCTGCCGGACGCCTTCGGCCGCACCGCGGCGAAGAGCACCGTGTCGTACGGCACGGCCCGGCGCAGGCCGCCGAGGCCGGGCAGGCTGACCTCGACGCCGCTGCCGTCGATCCGGAGCCGGGTGCGGGCCGAGAGGACCGCGATGAGCCCCAGCAGCCCCATCAGCGCCGCCCCTTGCCAGGAGCGTGAGAGGTTGAAGAACCCGAACCAGGCGAAGGCGAGCATCACCGCTCCCTGCAGGAGCGAGCGCGGATGCCAGGCGGACACGGCGTAGACGGCCCGCTGGGCCGGCGCGAGTGACAGCAGGGGCACTCCCGGGGGCGGTGCGGTGTGCGCCCCGGGCGCGGGCGGCAGGGGGCCCGACAGCCACCAGCCCGCGGCGCCTCCGAGAAGGGTGAGGGTGATCTCGACGGGAACCTCCCACGCCGGCAGGGCCGCGGGCCCCGCGGAGTCGATCAGCGTGGTCACCCCGACACCGTTCCCCGTCGCGATCGAAACAGCCACGGCGACGGAGGTCGCGGCGGTCCAGCGCTGCAGTCCGGGCCAGCGCCAGTAGTGCGCGAACGCGGCGAGGAACACCACCTCGAAGACCCCGATGGAGAGGGCGAGCGATTGCAGCCACTTGCCCCAGCCGGGAGCCCATCGCGGCTCCCAGCCGGAGACGTAGGCCCGCTCGGGCAGCCGGTCCCGGAAGGCGGCATAGAGCAGCAGGAGACCGAGGAGGGCGAGAACCGGTGGCGCGAGGGTCAGGACCAGACGGCGAGGCCGGCCGGGACGCCCGGTGTCGTACTGAGGGGGGTAGTACACGGGCCACCTCCAACTGTTTGCATATCACTATAACAATGCAAACAGAGGGGTGGAAGGCCCGGCTCGCGCTCCTCGGCGGGGCTGCGTACGGTGAGGCGCACCCGCACACGCGGCCCGGGCTCCGGCGGAGCCGAGGAGCTCGATCCGGTAACGTCCGCGATCATTCGCGCGTCGATCGTGTGCGGCGTGCCTAAAGTCACCGAAGTGTTCGCGTCTGTGGGGGAAAGTGTGGTTACGGGCGAGGCGGTCCGGACATCCGGCCGGAGCGCGGGGGCGCGCGCGAGGGACTGGCCCAGATGGACGCCGTTGCTCGCGGGGCTGCTGACCGCCTGCGTCGCCATCTCCGGCACCACGGCGTCGCTGTCGGGCGACGAGGTGGCCACCTACAGCGCCGCGGTGGCCCGGCCGCTGAGCGGCCTGTGGGAGCTCGTGCGGCACATCGACGGCCATTTCCTGCCCTACTACCTGCTCGTCCACGTGTGGTCGTTCTTCGGGGAGGCCGAGTGGTGGCTGCGCCTGCCCTCGGCCCTGGCGGCCGGCGTGGCGGCCGGTTTCCTGGCCGACCTCGGCCGCAGGCTGGCCGGGCCGCGCGCCGGAGTGCTGGCCGCGGCGCTGTTCGCCGTCCTGCCGTCGGTGTCCTACCACGGCGCGAACGCCCGGCCGTACGCGTTCGCGGCCGCGGCGGCCGTCGTCTCCGCCTGGGCGTTGCACCGCGTGGCGGAGGCGCCCACCGGATCCCGGGTCCGTTGGTACGCGGTGTCGGTGGCGCTGCTCGGCTGCACGCACCTGTTCTCCGTACTCGTGCTCCCGGCCCAGTTCCTCGCCGCGCTGCTCGCCCTGCCCCGGCGTACGTTCCTGACCAGGATCGTCCCCGCGACGGCCGTGGGATGCGTCCCCGTCGTGGTCCTCGCTCTGGTGGGCTGGGGCGAGCGCCACGCGATCAGCTGGATCCAGCCGCACGGGCCCGACGTGCTGCTGAAGTTCCCCAAGCACGCGGCGGGCTCCGACGTCGCCGGGCCCGCGCTGTTCGCGCTCGCCGTCGTGGGGGTGGTGATCCTGCTGCGCAGGTCGGTCCCCTGGGGAGTGCTCGCCGCCGGCTGGCTGGTCTTCCCGCCGGTGCTGCTGCTCGCGATCGACGCGCTGGTGACCCCGGCCTACGTGGACCGCTACGTGTTCGTCGCGGCACCCGCCCTGGCGCTGGCGGGAGCGGTGGCCCTGGCCTCCGTCCGCCTGGCCGCCCTTCCCGCCACGCTGGTCGCGGTGCCCCTCGTCCTGGCCGTGGCGCTGCTGGGGCTTCCCGCGCAGGCCGACTACCGGCAGCGCAACGGCCACTACGACGACTTCCCCGGCGCGGTCGGCGTGATCCGGGCGCGGGAACGCCCCGGCGACGCCATCGTGTACGGCCAGAGCCGGCTGCGCACCGGCTTCGTCTACTACGGCCGCGCGGGCCTGCCCGACGACGTGCTGCTGAAGGGGCAGGGCCCGGCCTTCGAGTACGCCGAGCGCGGCGACCTCGCCGAGGCGCTCGCCGGACGCCGCCGCGTCTGGGTGGTCTGGCGGGGGACCAAGCAGTCCGGCCTGACGGGCAAGAAGATCCCCCGGGTGGCCGCCGTCCGGGCGGCCGGATACCGCCTCGCGACGGCCTGGCACTCCGCGGAGTTGCCGGGCCTGACGGTCGCGCTGTTCCAGCGCCCGCGCGGCGACGGGTGACGGGTCACGGCAAAGTCTCCGCCTTCTGCAAGTAAAGTTTTCCTCTATGCGACTTACGGTGAAGAGACTCGTACCGGCCTGTCTCGTCGCCGCGGCGTCGGTCGCGGGGCTCCAGCATCCGGCCGCCGCGACGGCCCGCGAGACCGTCTCCGCGCACGCGGCGGCCCCACAGATGAAGACCGCGAACGCGACGCAGCGTGAGGCGCGGGCGGCCGGAGTGCCGACCGTGGTCCTCACCTTCGACGACGGCACGGCCGACCACCTCGCCGCCGCCAGGACGCTGAGCAAGCGCGGTCTCAAGGGCACCTTCTACGTCAACAGCGGGCGGCTCGGCAGCCGTGGTTACCTGAGCGTCGCCGCCCTGCGGGCCATCGGCCGCGAGGGCCACGAGATCGGCGGCCACACCCTCGACCACCCGCACCTGTCGGAGCAGTTCGAGGCCGTGCAGCAGACGGAGATCTGCGACGACAGGCGGGCGCTGCTGAAGCTGGGCTTCGACGTGCGGTCGTTCGCCTATCCGTTCGGCGACTTCGACGACGCCACCAAGCTGCTGGCGATGCGCTGCGGCTACACGACCGCGCGCGGCATCAACGGCCTGTACCGGCCCGACAGCTGCCGCTCCTGCCCGGTCATGGAGAAGATCCCGCCCGCGGACCTCGCCGACGTGCGCGCCACGAGCCAGACCGGTCTGCCGCGTACGGCCCGCACGCTGCGGGAGTCCGTCACTCGCGCCCAGCGGCAGGGCGCCCGCGGTCTGGTGGTCTTCGTGTTCCACGAGATCAAGGACGACCGCCGGGACAAGTACGCGACGGCGCCCGAGGAGTTCGCCGCCTTCGTCGACTGGGTGGCCAAGCAGCGCAAGGCCAAGACGATCGACGTGAAGACGCTGGGCGACGTCGTCGGCGGGCGTGTCTGGCCCGTCCCCGACGAGATGTGATCTCCGCCGTCGTGCCGGGTCACCGCGAGTCGTCAGGTTGACCGCGGCGGTCACAGGAATTCACAAGGTTCGGCTGATAGAAGTTCACCAGCCTGAAAACGGACGCACGGGAGGAACGCCGTGACGGTGACGACGGACATGTGCTCGCCGTACGGCTTCACGCGCCGTCCCACCGAGGAGACCGCGACGCTGTCCTGGAGCGACGGCCGGTGGACGATCGCCGGCCGGCCGCTGGCCGTCCCGCTCGAGGCCGCCGACGTCGCCCCTCTCCGGCCGCTGCGCGGGCTGCGGGTGCGGTGGCCGGCCGAGCCCGCCGCCGAGGCGTTCGGCCCGGTCGCCCGCCTGGCCGCCGCGGGGGTGCCGCTCACCTGCGAAGACCCGCCGGGGTGGGTGCGTGAGGCCGATCCCGTGCTCGCCCGCCTGGCCGCCGCCTGGACCCCCGAGGCCGACGACGGCGGGCCCGAGTCGGTGGCCGACCTGCGCCGGGAGGAGCACAGCGTGCGCCTGCGCAGGCACGCCCTGCGGGCCGCGGGCGTCGGCACGAACCTCGCCCCGGTGACCGTCGTCATGGCCACGAGGCGGCCCCACTACGTCGGCGACGCGCTGCGGCAACTCGCCCGCCAGCGCGGGGTGGATCTCGAGGTCGTCGTCGCGCTGCACGGCTTCGCGGCCGAGCGGATACGGCAGGCCGTCGAGGAGTTCCCCCGTCCGATCACGGTGATCGAGGCCGAGCCGGACGCGCCGCTCGGGACCGTCCTCAACCGCGCGGCCGCGCGGGCGTCCACCGGCATCGTCGCCAAATGGGACGACGACGACTGGTACGGCCCCGAGCACCTCGCCGACCTGCTGCTGGCCATGGCCTACTCGGGGGCGGAGCTCGTCGGGACCGCGCCGGAGTTCTTCTACCTCCAGCCCCTCCACGCGACCATCCGCCGCGTCGACTACGGCAGCGAGATGTGGGCCGACCACGTCGCGGGCGGCACGATCCTGCTCGGCCGCGAGCTCTTCGAGGAGGTCGGCGGCTTCGGGCCGGTGAACCGCGGGGAGGACGCGCACCTCCTGCGCGCGGTCGAGGCGGCCGGCGGCCGCGTCTACCGCACCCACGGTCTGGGCTACGTGCTGCGGCGGTCCGTCAGCGCCGACCACACCTGGAATCTTCCCCTTGCCCACTTCCTGCGAGTCGCGGCGAACCAATGGCGCGGCTTTCGCCCGAGTGTGATTCTGGAAGCACCATGACGCCACGCATCAGGGGAAACGACTACACCGTCCTCCAGCCGCCCGCCCTCGGATCGCCGTGGACGCCCCGCCTGCGCGCCAGCGTGGTCGTCCCCGCGTACGCCAACCAGGCCAAGCTCGACCTGACGCTCGCCGGGCTGGCCAGGCAGACGTACCCGGCGGACCTGCTCGAAGTGATCGTGGTCGACAACGGCAGCGAGCCGCGGCTGCGCCTGCCGGAGATCCGGCCCCGCCACACGCGGCTGCTGGTCTGCGAGACGCCCGGCCGGGCCAGGGCGCGCAACACCGGGCTGGCCGCCGCGACGGGCGACGTCATCCACTGGATGGACTCCGACGTCGTCCCCGAGCCGGAGGAGGTGGAGGCGCACATGCGCTGGCATCACCTCGCGCCCTACCTGTCGGTCACCTCCTACCTGCGCTTCACCACCGCCCCGCTGCCCGATCCCGCGGACGTCGCGGGGGCCGACGACCTGGCGAAGCTCTTCGAGCCCGCGGAGCCGCACGCGTGGATCGAAGACCTGGTGGAGCGGTCGCAGGGGCTGACCCGCTCGCCCCGGCCGTTCAGCATCCACATCGGCGGCGCGTCGTCGGTCTCCGCGCGGCTGTTCGAGCGGGCCGGGCCGATGGACCCCGAGATGATCCTCGGCCAGGACACCGAGATGGGCTACCGGCTGGCGCAGGCCGGCGCCGTCTTCATCCCCGACCCGCAGGCCAGGGCCTATCACCTCGGCCCGTCCATGCGCATGCGCGACAGCACGCCCGTCAACCGCGTCAGCCACGCCCTGGTGACCGACCGCGTTCCCGGATATCGGTGGCTGCGCACCCACCCCGCCCGTCAGTGGAAGGTCCCGCAGGTGGAGGTCCTCGTGGACGCGACCGCGGCGTCGTACGACGAGGTCAGGGCGACGGTGGACGGCGCGCTGGCCGGCACGGTGACCGACCTCGCCGTCGTGCTGACCGGCCCGTGGGACGAGCTCGTCCCCGAGCAGCGCGCGCCGCTCAAGGACCCGTGCCTCGACCTCGCGCTGCTGCGCGCCCACTACACGCACGAGGGCCGGGTACGGCTCGCGACGGCGGCGTCCGACACCCTCTCGCCCTACCGCCTGCGTCTGCCGCCCGGCTGGGTGCCGGGGGAGGACAGCATCGGCGGGCTGCTCGCGATGGCGCGCGAGCGGGAGCTCGGGCTGGTGAGCGTGCTCCTGGCCGAGGGCGCCGAAGGCGTCACCGCCGCGCGGCTGGAGCGCACCGAGGCGTTCTCCCGCGCCGCGCTCGTCACCGCCGAGGGCGAGGACGCCGACGACGCCGTGGACGAGATGTTCGGCACCTACTGGGCCGACGGCGAGACCCACGGCTTCCGCGCCGCCGCGGAGGCCCCCGCGTACATGAACCCCCGCACCGCCTACCGCAAGCGGGTGGAGGCGCAGGCCGAGGTCGAGCGGCTGACCAAGGAGGTCGAGCGGCTGCGCGGCCAGGTGACGAAATGGCGGGACGAGGCGGGGAAGTGGCGCAAGTCCGCCGTCGAGTTCCGCCGGGAGATCGGCACCCTGCGGCGGCAGGTCTCGACGCTGCGCGGGCAGGTCTCGGCCCTGCGCCACGCCCAGGGCCTGCGCGGCATCGCGCGGGGCCTCACCCGGCCTTTCACGTTCAAGAAGTCCTGACCCGGTCGCCCGCGGCGTCCGCGCGCGGTGATCGCCCGTCGCCGGCCCGGCCGGCCTCGCGCGGGTGCGCGCCGGTCTCCGGCCGGTCATCCCGGCAGGATTTTGCGATCAGGAACGGCGGAACAGGCCGCGGCGGCGCGGCGACGCCTCCGGCTGCGGTTGCGGGGCGTGCGCGGTGGCTGGTTCCCCGGTGGCCGATTTCTCGTTGGCTGATTTCTCGGTGGCCGGCTTCGCGGTGGCCGGCTGCCGGGCGGGCTGCGGCGCGGCGGCCGCGGCCGGTTTCGCCGCGGGCGCGGGACTCTTCTCGAACTCGCCCGCCGCGGCGTGCCGTACGCCGTGGGTCTGGGCGATCACATCCGCCGGGTCCTCGCCCGGCCGGGCGAGACGGCGGGCCCGCGCGGCGGCCTCGGTCCGCTCCAGGGTCGCCGTGCCTCCTTCGGGCAGTTCCACGACCAGCAGGCCGATCCGCTCCTCCAGCATCGCCTTGACCCCACGCTCCAGCAGCGCCGGGGCGGGAGGGGCGCCGACGGGCGCCGTGTAGCGGAAGGGGACCGGCGCGGCGGTCGGCGCCGCCCGCTCCGCGAACCGCACCCGCGCGTCGTGCCCGAACGCCGCCCGCACCAGGGCGAGGTCGAACGCCTCGGTGCCCGGCGCCCATCTGCGTCCCCCGTCGAGCAGCGACCACGGGCCGGTCAGCGTCACCGCGACGTCGGTGAGCGTGCCGCGCAGCACCGCGTCGACCGCCGCGACGATGCGCCCCTCGCCGGCCCCCGTCACGTCGAAGACCACCTCGACGTACGGCACGAGCCAGCGCCTGCCGGGCTCCTTGCGCAGGTCGCGGCGGAGCGGGACCCGGTGCGCCAGGTGGGTCTCGACGAGCCGGACGATCGACCTGCCGTGCTCGCCGCGCTGCGCGGGCAGGCCGAGATGCACGGCGCGGGCCTCGGCGTCGGGGACGAACACCGCCCCCGCCTGGGCGAGCCGGTAGGCGAACTCGGTGTCCTGGCCGCGCACCACATCGGTGTCGAAGCCGCGGACCTCGTCGAGCAGGGCCCGCCGCAGGGAGACCGTCGGCCCGGTGCACACCTGGTAGGGGTTCTTGCTGGCCCGCAGGCCGTCGAGGCGCCGGATGGTCTCCTCGGTCGAGCTGGACACCAGCTCCGACGGATCGAACAGGTCCTCCGGCGAGCCCCGCCGTACGGCGTCGTACACCTGCCCGGGGGTGAGCGGGCGCTCCTCGGCGAACTTCTTGCCGCCGATCGTGACGACGTAGTCGGTGAGGTGCTGCCAGCGGAACAGCGCCTCCAGATGCTCGCGCGAGATCACCATGTCGGCGTCGAGCCGCTGCACGATCTCGCCCTCGGCCACGGCGATCCCGGCGTTCATCGCGTGCCCGGCGCCCCACCCGCCGTCCGGGGCCGCGACGATCCGCGTGTTCTCGGGGCGCAGGTCCGGCAGGCGCAGGGGCGGATCGCTGCGGTCGTCCACCACGATCACCTCGACGAGGTGCGCGGGATAGGTCTGCGCGGCCAGCGCGGCCAGCGTCAGGTCGAGGCGGTGCTGCCCGCCGTGGGCGGGGATGACGACACTCGCGCCGAGCGTGGGCGTCCAGCCGCCGATGGGCGGCGGCGTGAGCGGAGAGTAGTCGTTGTGGCGGATCCTCGGCCGGGGCTCCACGCCCGTCAGGTGGGCCAATCCTCGTCCTTCTCAGCGATGGTCAAGAGGCGGCTCCACCCTAGCGAAACCGGGCGCCGGTTCCCTAAGGTGGCGCCCAATATGTCCATTTGGTGGACGACGGCGTCCGCGCGTCAGACGGTTGGCCGTAGACTCGGTGACCGATACCCCTGGTTACACGCGTGTGCGCGCGTGGGAGGAGCGACCAATGTTCAGGGCTTGGCGTGGCCTGATCGAGGAGTACCGCGACCGTCTTCCGGTCTCCACGACGACGCCCGTGGTGACCCTGCTCGAGGGCGGCACGCCGCTCGTCCCCGCCAGGCGGGTGTCCCAGATCACGGGCTGTGACGTCTACCTCAAGGTCGAGGGCCTCAACCCGACCGGCAGCTTCAAAGACCGCGGCATGACCCTGGCGATCAGCAAGGCCGTCGAGGAGGGCGCCCAGGCGGTCATCTGCGCGTCCACCGGCAACACCAGCGCCTCGGCCGCCGCCTACGCCGTGCGCGCCGGGCTGACCTGCGCCGTCCTCGTGCCGCGTGGGAAGATCGCGATGGGCAAGCTCGCCCAGGCGCTGGTCCACGGCGCCAAGCTGCTCCAGGTCGAGGGCTCGTTCGACGACTGCCTGGAGATGACCAGGAAGCTCGCGGAGACCTACCCGATCGCGCTGGTCAACTCCGTCAATCCGCACCGCCTGCAGGGCCAGAAGACGGCGGCCTTCGAGATCGTCGACGCGCTCGGCGACGCGCCCGACGTCCACTGCATCCCGGTCGGCAACGCCGGCAACATCTCGGCCTACTGGATGGGCTACAAGGAGTACGCCGACGACGGCGTGGCGACCAAGCGCCCCCGAATGCTGGGATTCCAGGCGAGCGGCGCGGCGCCGCTGGTCGGGGGCAGCCCGGTGACCCACCCGCAGACGATCGCCACGGCGATCAGGATCGGCAACCCCGCCTCGTGGCGGCTCGCCGAGGCCGCGCGCGACGAGTCCGGCGGGGACATCCAGGCCGTGACCGACCGCCAGATCGCCGCGGCGTACAAGCTGCTCGCGCAGGAGGAGGGCGTGTTCGTCGAGCTCGCCTCCGCCGCGAGCGTCGCCGGCCTGCTGCAGACGCACGAGCAGGGCCGGCTCACGCCGGGGCAGCGGATCGTGTGCACCGTGACCGGCAACGGCCTGAAGGATCCCGACTGGGCCATCTCCGGCGCGCCCGCGCCCGTGACGATCCCGATCGACGCCTACGCCGCCGCGGCCGCGCTGGGACTCGCCTGACCGGCACTCTTATTCCCGCCCATTCAAGGCTTCAGGTGACGAATTGACGGACAGTCAGGGCGTCGTCGTCCGCGTGCCGGCGACGAGCGCCAACCTCGGCCCCGGTTTCGACAGCCTCGGCCTCGCGCTCGACCTGTACGACGAGGTCGAGGCCGAGATAACCGAATCGCCCGGTGTGCGAATTTCCGTGGAGGGCCAGGGCGCCGGTGAGCTGGACGAGGGCGAGGGCCACCTCGTCGTCAGGACCATGCGCGCCACGTTCGACCGCATGGGGTTCGCCCAGCCGGACGGCATCGCCTTGCGCTGTCGCAACCGCATTCCGCACGCGCGGGGGCTCGGCTCGTCGTCGGCCGCGATCTGCGCCGGCATCCTCGCCGCGCGCGCCCTCGCACGCGGGCGGGGCGCGGGCGACCTGCCGGACACCGAGGTGTTCGCGCTGGCCACCGAGCTGGAGGGGCATCCCGACAACGTGGCGCCGTGCCTGGCGGGCGGACTCACCATCGCCTGGACGGACCAGTCGGGGGTGGCGAGTATGGTGAAACTGACTCCGCACGAGGACGTCCGGCCGGTGGCGTTGATCCCGGATTTCCGGTTGTCCACGGAGGAGGCTCGGGGGCTGCTGCCGAAGGAAGTACCGCATTCGGACGCGGCGGCCAACGCGGGGCGGGCGGCTCTGCTCGTCGCGGCGCTGACGCGGAGACCCGAACCGGATCTCCTGCTCGCCGCCACCGAGGACCGCCTGCACCAGGGGTACCGCGCTCCCGCGATGCCGCGCACCGCCGAACTGGTGCGACGGCTCCGCGAGGCCGGGGTGCCCGCCGTCGTCTCGGGGGCCGGTCCGACGGTTCTCGCGTTGACGACACGGGACACCAAGGATTTGATCGCGCCAGAAGTGGGTAATGACTGGCACATCCAGCCAATGAACGTCGACCCGCTTGGTGCGTACGTTCGGTTTCCCGAGACACGCTGATGCTTCTTCGACCTTCAGGGAATAGCTGTGCGCGCTGGTGATGTTAGGCTGATAGCCGCACCAGGTGCCCCCGTGTTGGGTGCGTGCTTGTCATTCGCACATCGCTGCACTTCGCCTCGCGTCCTTCGACGCGGGCAGGGCGATTTCCCCGAAACCGTTTCCTCCAGTCGGCACACCTCCGGGTGGCATGGCCGGGGGTGGCGTTCTCGGAGACATGCGCGTTCGAACCACCAAGACATCTGGTCGGTGGCGGCAATCCGGGGGATCGCCCCCGGGCACCTACCGCTCGCGAATCCCGAGAGTCATCGACACATGAGATTCGCGAAGCCCGACCCGGTCTGTCCCGCCGGGTCGCATCACCGGGACGCCTGGACGCACGATTCTGGCGCCCGACCCCTGGGAAGGACCCTTAGTTGAGCGACACCACCGAACTCCTCTCCGACGGCCAGGCCGCCGGCGACACCCCCACTTCCGCCCCGGCCCGTCCGCGACGTCGCTCCGGCACCGGCCTGGCTGGCATGGTGCTCCCCGAGCTTCAGGCCCTGGCGACCAGCCTCGGCATCACGGGGACCGGACGGATGCGCAAGAGCCAGCTCATCGCGGCCATCCAGGAGAAGCAGGGCGGATCGGGAGAGACCGCGGCCGAGCCGAAGGCCGCCGCCGAGGCGCCCGCGGTCGCCGAGCGCCCCGCCCGTGGCCGCAGGGAACGTTCCCGCGCCGCCGCGGCGCCCGCAGCCGAGGCCGCGCCCGCTGCCGGGCCCGCCGCCACGTCCGCTGCCGAGCCGGCCGTCGCGGCCCGCGAGGAGCGTCCCGTGGTCGAGGCCGCGCCCGCCGTGACCGCCGAGGCCGCGCAGAACGGCGTCGCCGCCGTCGCCGAGCCGCAGGCCGAGGCCGCGCCGTCCGAGACCCGCGCCGAGCGTCCGGAACGCGGCGACCGCCGCGAGCGCCGTACGCGCGGCGAGCGGGGAGAGCGGGGCCGCGAGCGTGACGGCCGCGGTGACCAGCGCGGTGACCAGCGCGCCGCCGACGCGGGGGACGGCGGCCAGGGCCGTCGTGACCAGCAGAACCGCGGCGACAACCGCACCGAAGGACGCGACGGCCGTGACGGCCGCTCCGAGGGGCGCGGCGACAGCCGTACGGACAGCCGCGGCGACGCCAAGGGCGACCAGGGCGACGAGGGCCGCGGGCGCCGTGGCCGCTTCCGCGAGCGCGGCCGCCGCGGGCGTGACCGCTTCGAGGGCAACGAGCCGGTGATCAGCGAGGACGACGTCCTGATCCCGATCGCCGGCATCCTGGACATCCTCGACAACTACGCCTTCGTACGGACCAGCGGTTACCTGCCGGGCTCGAACGACGTGTACGTCTCCCTCGCCCAGATCCGCCGCAACGGCCTGCGCAAGGGCGACGTCATCACCGGCGCCGTCCGGCAGCCCAGGGACGGCGAGCGGCGCGAGAAGTTCAACGCCCTCGTCCGTCTCGACACCGTCAACGGGATGGACCCGGAGCAGGCCCGTCAGCGGCCGGACTTCAACAAGCTCACGCCGCTCTACCCGCAGGAGCGCCTGCGCCTGGAGACCGAGCCGAACGTCCTGACCACGCGGATCATCGACCTCGTCTCGCCGATCGGCAAGGGCCAGCGCGGCCTGATCGTGTCGCCGCCCAAGGCCGGCAAGACCATGGTGCTCCAGGCGATCGCCAACGCGATCACGCGCAACAACCCCGAGTGCCACCTGATGGTCGTCCTCGTGGACGAGCGTCCTGAAGAGGTCACCGACATGCAGCGGTCGGTCAAGGGCGAGGTCATCCACTCGACCTTCGACCGTCCGGCCGAGGATCACACCACGGTCGCCGAGCTCGCCATCGAGCGGGCCAAGCGGCTGGTGGAGTTGGGCCACGACGTCGTCGTCCTGCTCGACTCGATCACCCGTCTCGGGCGCGCCTACAACCTCGCGGCGCCCGCGAGCGGCCGCATCCTGTCCGGTGGTGTCGACTCGACCGCGCTCTACCCGCCGAAGCGTTTCTTCGGCGCCGCCCGCAACATCGAGAACGGCGGCTCGCTGACGATCCTCGCCACGGCTCTCGTCGAGACCGGCTCCAAGATGGACGAGGTCATCTTCGAGGAGTTCAAGGGCACCGGCAACATGGAGCTCAAGCTCAACCGGTCGCTCGCGGACAAGCGCATCTTCCCGGCGGTGGACGTGGACGCGTCCGGCACCCGCAAGGAGGAGATCCTCATGGCGAAGGAGGAGCTGTCCATCGTCTGGAAGCTCCGCCGGGTCCTGCACGCCCTCGACATGCAGCAGGCGCTGGAGCTCCTACTCGAGAAGATGAAGGAGACCAAGTCCAACGCCGAGTTCCTGCTCCAGGTGCAGAAGACCACGGTCAGCAACGACCGCGACTGACGCCTGCTCGACCTGCGCCCCGGACGGCCTCGCCGTCCGGGGCGCCGGCGTTTCCGGTCATGGGCGCGTCCCCGCGGCTGTACTGCGTGTGTCATTCCCGTACCCCGTCGGAGCGTCCCGCCTGGCGGGCTTCGTATGAGCGCGCACCGTCCGGCCGCGGCGGCGGACCTGCCGCGCCCGCCCTCGACGTGCGCGACCAGCGCGCTGTCGCGGGGGAATAGTCCATGGCCTGGGATGGTTGGAGGATCTGGCACACTGGTAGCCGAACCGCAGCGGTACCGGTTCCCGCGCCGCGCATCACGGTGTGCCGATGCGCGAGTCCGTGACAGACGGAGCGACCCGGCGACCGCGCCTAGCGTTAGGAATGAGACATGAAGCCCGACATCCACCCGGAGTACGTGGTCACCCAGGTGACCTGCACCTGCGGGAACACCTTCACCACGCGTAGCACCGCCACGAACGGCGTGATCCACGCCGACGTCTGCTCCGCCTGCCACCCCTTCTACACGGGTAAGCAGAAGATCCTCGACACCGGTGGCCGGGTGGCGCGCTTCGAGAAGCGCTTCGGCAAGAAGGCCCAGAGCAAGTAGCTCCTCCAGGACGCCGGCTCGGGGGTGCCCCTTTCTTGGGGCGTCTCCGGGTCGGCGTTCTTGGTGATTACGGCCTTACGAGGAGCTTGAGCAAAGGAGCGTGCGGTGAACCTCGACGAGATCATGAGCGAGTACGCGGATCTGGAACTGCGGCTCGCCGACCCCGCCGTGCACGCCGACCAGAGCAAGGCGCGGACGTACGGCAAGCGTTACGCCGTGCTCACGCCGATCGTCGCGACGTACCGGGAACTCGAGGGCGTACGGCAGGACCTCGCGGCCGCGCGCGAACTCGCGGCGGAGGACCCGGCGTTCGCGGAGGAGGCGGCGGAGCTGGAGGGCCGCATCCCGGTGCTGGAGGAGAAGCTCACCCGTCTGCTGGTCCCGCGCGACCCGAACGACGACAAGGACGTCATCATGGAGATCAAGGCGGGCGAGGGCGGCCAGGAGTCCGCTCTGTTCGCCGGAGACCTCCTGCGGATGTACCTCAGGTACGCCGAGCGGATCGGCTACAAGACCGAGATCATCGACGCGCAGCACTCCGACCTCGGCGGCTACAAGGACGTCACCGTCGCCATCAAGGGCAGGGAGGGCGTCTGGTCGCGGCTCAAGTTCGAGGGCGGCGTGCACCGCGTGCAGCGAGTGCCGGTGACGGAGTCGCAGGGCCGCATCCACACCTCGGCCGCCGGCGTGCTCGTCTATCCCGAGGCCGAGGAGGTCGACGTCCAGATCGACCCCAACGACCTGCGCATCGACGTGTTCCGCTCCAGCGGCCCCGGCGGCCAGAGCGTCAACACCACCGACTCGGCGGTGCGGATCACCCACCTGCCGACGGGCGTCGTCGTCTCGTGCCAGAACGAGAAGAGCCAGCTCCAGAACAAGGAGTCGGCGCTGCGCATCCTGCGCGCCCGGCTGCTCGTGATGGCGCAGGAGGAGGCCGAGGCGGCCGCGATGGCCGAGCGCAAGTCGCAGGTGCGTACGGTCGACCGCTCCGAGCGGATCCGCACCTACAACTTCCCGGAGAACCGCATTTCGGATCACCGGGTCGGCTTCAAGGCCTACAACCTGGATCAAGTCCTGGACGGCGATCTCGACGCGGTGATACAGGCTTTGCTCGACGCCGAACTCGCGGAGAAACTGGCCGCTCATTCGTGAGCCGATCGCGAGCCTGATGAGGGGACGATGGGAGAAGCGGTGATGGACGTGGGTCCGCAGACGAGCGTGGGCCGTCCCGGCGGCCGGCCCGCGCACGACCGACGATCCCCAGGCCACGCCGCGACAACCGTGCCGTAAGAGACAATGACCTTCCTGCTCGACGAAATCGCCCTCGCCACCGCCCGGCTCGCCGAGGCGGGAGTGCCGTCACCGCGAACGGACGCCGAGGAGATCGCGGCCTTCGTGCACGGCGTGCCGCGCGGCATGCTGCACACGGTCAAGGACGCCGACTTCGACGCGCGGTTCTGGGAGGGCGTCGCCCGGCGCGAGGCGCGCGAGCCCCTGCAGCACATCACCGGCCGGGCCTACTTCCGCTACCTCTCCCTCGAGGTGGGCCCGGGCGTGTTCGTGCCCAGGCCGGAGACCGAGGTGGTGGCCGGCTGGGCGATCGACCGGCTCCGTGAGATGGACGTCGCATCCCCCGTCGTGGTCGACCTCGGCACCGGTTCCGGGGCCATCGCGCTGTCGATCGCCCAGGAGGTCGCGCTGGCGCAGGTGCACGCCGTCGAGATCGACCCCGTGGCGTACGGCTGGGCCAAGCGCAACATCCTCGAACACGGGCAGGGCCGCACCACCCTGCATCCCGAGGACCTCGCCGACTGCCTGCCCGAGCTGAACGGCCAGGTGGACCTGGTCATCTCCAATCCGCCGTACATCCCGCCCGGAGCGATCCCGCGCGATCCCGAGGTGCGCGACTACGATCCCTCCCGCGCCCTGTACGGGTCGGGTGAGGACGGACTGGACGAGGTGCGGGCCGTCGAGCGCACGGCGCGGCGGCTGCTGCGGCCGGGCGGGTTCGCCGTGGTCGAGCACGCCGACCAGCAGGGCAACGCCGTGTACTGGCTCTTCTCCGAGGAGAACGGCTGGCGCGACGTGCGGTTGCGCCAGGACCTGACCGGCCGGGACCGGTTCGTCACGGCGCGGCTGAGCCAGGACTGACCCGAACGGCCCGGCGAGCGGTCAGGTGGCGGCTGAGCCGGGCGGAACACGTGGAAGGATGACTTCGTGAGCCGACGGTTTGACTGTGCCGACCAGATCGAGCGGATGACCGGACTGGCGGAGGCGACCGCGGCGGTACGGCGGGGCGAGCTCGTGGTGCTGCCCACCGACACCGTCTACGGGGTCGGTGCCGACGCCTTCACCCCTTCCGCCGTCAACGCGCTGCTGGAGGCGAAGGGCCGGGGCAGGGACATACCCGTGCCGGTCCTCGTGGGCACCGTACGCGCCGCCAACGCGCTCGTGGAGAGCCTCGGGACGTACGGGCAGGACCTGGTGGACACCTTCTGGCCCGGGCCGCTCACGCTCATTCTGAGGGCCAACCGGTCGCTGTCGTGGGACCTCGGCGACGCCAAGGGAACGGTCGCCGTCCGCATGCCGCTGCACCCGGTCGCGCTGGATCTCCTCAAGGAGACGGGCCCGATGGCGGTCTCCAGCGCCAACCGGTCCGGCAACCCGGCGGCCACCACGGCCGACGAGGCCGAAGAGCAGCTCGGGGACTCGGTGGACGTGTACCTCGACGGCGGCCCCTGCGAGGACACCGTGCCGTCCACGATCGTCGACCTGACCACCGCCGTGCCCCGGGTGCTGCGCAAGGGCGCGATCCCGGTGGACAAGATCCGCAACCTCGTCGGGTACCTCGCGACCGAGGAATGACCGGGATCCGGGCGCACGTCTCATGCTGTGAGACAACGCCGCGGCCCTGACCAGGGTGATCGATGCCGTCTGGCTATCGGGCTTCTTTACTGATGCCGCCCCGGCTACCGTGAAGTGCGCCGATATCTCTGTGGAGGCGCGCCGATGGCCAAGCTCGACGGGATGGATCCGAAGCTCGTCCGTGAGTTGCTGGCGGGGGTTCAGCACGCCGCGCGGCAGATGGACGGCATCGAGGCCCGGGTGAGTCAGTTGACGCGCACGGCCGGCGTCTCCGTGCATGTGACCCACCGGCCTTCACAGGTCGCCGACGCGTGCTCGGCCATGGTCAAGGACGTCACGAACCGTGTGGTCCTGCTGGAGAAGAAGGAGAAACAGCAGAGCGCGGGCAAGGCGCCCACGGCCAACGCCTCGTTCACCGAGGAGAGGGACACCACCGCGCCCGCGGACGATCCGGCGCCGAAGCCCGGCACACAGGGCGACAAGACCGACAAGGGCGACGCCAAGCCCGATCACAAGGCGGACCACAAGCCCGATCACAAGCCCGATCACAAGGCCGACGCGAAGACGGACGACCACAAGGCCGACGGCAAGGCGGACACGAAGCCCGAGGGCACGTCCGAGGGGAAGGCGGGTCACGAGAGGCAGGACGCTCCCCGCTCGTCGTCGTCCGGGAACGTTTCGGGCGATTCCGGCGCGGCCGGGAAGGGCGAGACCTCCCATCGGGCGCACGGCGCCACGGACGGCGCCAGCCGCGCGAACGGCGACGGCGGAGGCCGCGGCGTGGCCGAAGGGGAACTCGCGGACAAGCCCCGCCACACGGTCGAGGGCTCCCTCGCCCAGATGCCCGCCTCGACGCACGGCCCCGCCCACGCCGCCGACGACGGTGGTACGGCGACCCGCACGGGCGCGGGAGCCGGCTCCGAGACGGCCCAGGGCGCGGGCATCCGCCAGGTGCAGCAGCCCGCCGGCCCGGGTCAGCCCGTCGGCGAGGGTCCGGCCGCGAGCCAGAACCAGCCCGTCGGCGCCGGGCAGGGCGCGGGCCACGACCAGGGTGCGGGCCAGGCGCAGCCGGTCGGCGACGGCCAGGGCGCCGGTCAGAACCAGTCCGCCGCCCAGCACCAACCCGTGGCCCAGGGGCAGGACCAGAGTCCGGGGCAGGGTGCGCCGGCCGGTTCCAAGGCGGCCGGGGAGCAGCCCTCCACGGGTGGCAACGACTCACAGTTCTACGACACCCCCGGCAAGGATCACCCGGACGACATCGACCCGGCCGGCCGGCATGTGGCCGTCGTCGACGGTGTCAAGGTCGTCAGCACGCCGATGAACCAGCCCAGCGCCGAGTACATCCAATGGCTGAACGAGCACATGCAGGACGTCCAGCCGATGGATGTCCCCAGCGTGGACGCACAGACGGTGAGCGACGGCGGCGCGCACCCGGATGGGCCGCCCGGGTTGGTGCCGCCCGCCGAGCCGACCAACCCCGCGGCGAAGCAGCCTCCGCAACCGGGTCTCGCGCCGGGCGATCCCATGGGCGCCTATGTCGGCACGCCCGCCGACAACCTGTCGGGTGAGCCGTACGGCCCGGGCGACCAGAGCGCAGCACAGGGCAGTCCGGCGGCCCACAACGCGGTGACCGCGAGCGCCGGCGGTCACGCGTACACGGGTGACACAGCGGTGAGCGGTACGGCGATCAATGCCGCGCAGCCGGCGGCGACGACCGAAGCCACCCCGGCGGCCACCGTGCCTCCGGCGGGGGCGCCCGCTACCAGTACGGCCGACACGACCAGTACGGCGGTCGGTGCGGTGCATCCGGTGGATACTGCCGGTGCGAGTGGCACCGGGCAGGCGGCTGCTACGGCCGCGACGGCCACGGGCACCGCCCATCCGGCGACGGCCGGCGCGGCCACGGGGGCCGCGCCTCCGGCGGGCACGGCAGGTGCCACGGGTGTGGCGGACGCGGCTCCTGCGGCACCGGGTGGAACGGGTACGGCGACGGGCGCTTTGCAGGCGGTGGACGGCTCCGCCAGCGGGGCCGGCCAGGCGGCGGGTGCGACCGGCACGGCGACCGGCACCCTGCATGCGGCGGGCCCGGCGGCCGGGCACGGCCAGGCGGCCGGAACGGTGGGAGCCACCGCCGCGACGGGCACCGGCGGGGATGGCACGACGGACCACGCCGGGAGGATCGGTGCGGGCGACAGGGTCGACGGCGCGGCCGGTGCGAGCGGGCGAGTGTGCGACAACGATGCCGCCACGGGCACGACGGGCGTGGCTCGGGAGGGCGCGGGCACGTATGGCACGGGCACGCACGGCCCCGGAACTCATACCCCGGGTGCTCATGCCCCAGGTACTCATGGCGCGGGCGCCCAGGGCGCGGGCAGTCATGGGATGGTGCATGGGCCGGGAACGCACGGTGCCGGGACACATGCCCCGAGTGCGCATAGCCCGAGTGCGCATGGACAGAGCGCGCATAGTCCGAGTGCGCACGGTCTGAGCGCGTATGGCGTGGACATGCATGACTCGGCGGTCGACGGGATGGCGGGGACGCCGGATGCGGGCCCACGTCCCGATCCCCGATCGCCCGCTGCCGCGCAGCCCGAAGACATGCGGCCCGGAGACATGCGGCCCGGAGACATGCGGCCCGGAGACGTGCTCAACCACCCCGCGCGCCACTCCCACGGCGAGGGCGCACCGCGCATGCGCCCGGATCACCATCGCGACTTCGGGCCGGTGGACACGCCGGACATTCCCGTCCCGGAAAGGGAGTGGGGCAAGGACGACTGGGTGGACAGGAAGGTCCAGCCCGACAGGCGCGACGAGGTTGTCGAGATCCGTACGCCGGATTCGGAGAAGTGAGCGTGCCAGCACGAGCGACACCGCCTGGGCGGGGCGCGGTGTGGGGCGACCGGCCGAGCAGTGCCGGTGGGAATCCCACCGGCATCTCCGCCGCAGGGCATGCGACGACCAATGCCGGCATTCTCGCCGGTTTCGCACAGGAGGCGTGATCGTGAGCTTTGTCGACCCGCCGGCGCCCACTCCGCTGCAGCCGGGGGAGACCCCGCCGGCGCCGTCGAGCACCGACCTGCTCTCGCCCGGCGGGCAGCCGACGGGATGGGTGTTCAACCCGGAATACCAGAAGCTCGTGGACCTGTGGCTGCAGGTGGTCCCGCTGATGGACCAGCTCACCAAGTCCCTGGACAAGCCATACGAGATGGCGCGGAGCAGGGACGTGTGGGACGCTCCGGTCGCCGGCCGGTATGTGCAGGACATCGCCGAATGGCGCAACCGGCTCGGCATGTACCGCCAGGCGGTGCTGACGGCGATCAGCGACCAGGCGGCCGACACGCCGCGCTGGATTCCGAGCAAATCGGGTGCACCGCACGCCTTCACCTCCTGATACGCCGCCCACGCGATCAATGGTCGGGGAGCGGAGCGGAAGGGAGCGAGGACCGCAGCGAAGGCCCAGCGGAGCGGGCTTCGCGAGGACCGGAGGTTCCTTCCGGCGCAGTGACCGACCCGCTCAACGCTCGGCAGTGACCGACCCGCTCAAGTCTGGTCAATGACTGACCCGCTCAAGGCTCGTCAGTGACCGACTCGCGCAGGGGGTCACGGCGACCCACTACGGCACGGGAGTGCGGTTGTCTGGGCGGTCTACTCTTGGAGCGAAGACCGCCACCGGATTGTGAGTCGGTCCAATGGACAGTTCGGAGCCGTTCTACGGGCCCGATTTCGCCCGGCTCGCCGCGCAGGACCCGGACATCGCCCAGGTGCTGCTCGACGAGGTCGCCAGGCTGCGCGGTGGGCTTCAGCTCATCGCCAGCGAGAACCTGTCCTCGCCCGCCGTCCTCACCGCGCTGGGCTCGGTGCTGAACGACAAGTACGCCGAGGGCTATCCGGGCCACAGGTATTACGGCGGTTGCGAGGTGGCCGACCGCGCCGAGCAGATCGCCGTGGAGCGGGCCAAGCGATTGTTCGGGGCCGACCACGTCAACGTGCAGCCCTACAGCGGCACCACGGCCATCCTGGCGGCGTACGCGGCCCTTCTGCAGCCGGGGGACACCGTCCTCGCGCTCGCTCTGGGACACGGTGGCCACATCGCCCACGGATCCAGGGTCAACTTCTCCGGCAGGTGGTTCCACGTCGTCTCCTACGGCGTGCGGCGGGACACCGAGACGCTCGACTACGACGAGGTAAGGGATCTGGCGCTGCGCCACCGCCCCAAAGTGATCGTCTGCGGGGCCACGGCGTACCCCCGGCGGATCGACTTCGCCGCGTTCCGCGCCATCGCCGACGAGGCCGGAGCCTGGTTGCTGGCGGACGTCGCCCACGAGATCGGCCTCATGGCCGGCGGGGCCGTTCCGTCGGCCGTGCCGTACGCGGACGTCGTGACCTTCACGACCCACAAGTCGCTGCGCGGCCCGCGTGGGGGAGGCGTGCTGTGCACCGGCGAACTCGCGCCGGAGATCGACCGGGCGGTGTTCCCCTTCAGCCAGGGCGGGCCGTTGATGCACGTGGTCGCGGCAAAGGCGGTGGCGTTCGGCGAGGCGCTGCGCCCCGAGTTCCGGGCGTACGCCGCGTCGGTGGTGGACAACGCGAAAGCGCTCGCGGAGGGGCTGGCGGCCGAGGGGCTGCGCACGGTGTCGGGCGGCACCGACACCCACCTCGTGCTGGCCGATCTGCGCGGGACCGGGGTGAGCGGGACGGAGGCGGAACGGCGGTGCGCGGAGGCCGGCATCCTGCTCAACCACAACGCGATCCCGTACGATCCGGCGCCCGCGACCGTGACCTCCGGGATCAGGGTCGGCACCCTCTGCGTGACCACTCAGGGCATGGGCCGGGCGGAAATGGCGGACATCGCGTCTCTCGTCGTCCGGGCCATACGGCAGCCCAGTGCGATAACGTCGATCCTCGAACGGGTAAAGGGGCTGACCGCGACGCATCCGGCATATCCCCGTTAGGGATAGGGCGATCTATGTCTTTTGCCCGTCACAACCGATCCGCCTATCCAGGAAACTAGGTCCGTGCGCGAATATCTCCTCTTGGCGCTCGTGGCGGCTGCGGTGACGTACCTGCTGGTGCCGCCGGTCAGGGCGTTCGCGCTGCGCATCGGCGCGGCGCCCGAGGTGCGGGAGCGGGACGTGCACACGGTGCCCACCCCGCGTCTGGGCGGGCTCGCGATGTTCGGCGGGATGGCGGCGGCGCTGCTCGTGGCGACCAAACTGCCGTACGTCGGCGGCGCCTTCGACAGCGGCCAGACGGGGAAGACGGTGGTCGCCCTCCTCGCGGCCGGCGGAGTGATCGTCATCACCGGGTTCCTGGACGACTGGCTCGGCATGGACGCGCTGGTCAAGCTGGGCGGCCAGATCGCGGCGGGCGGGCTGCTCGTCTACTTCGGCATGTACCTGCAGTTCCTCCCGATGCCTCAGTCGATGGGCGGTTCCCAGGCCCTCGACAAGACCCTGTACACGATCCTCACCATCATGATCGTCGTCGTGGTGATCAACGCGGTGAACTTCGTCGACGGTCTGGACGGGCTGGCCGCGGGCATCGTCGGGATCGCCGCGATGGCGACCTTCGCGTACTCGATCGTGCTGCAGCAGACCGCGAGCGGGTCGCGCATCAACGGGACCGCCGCCATCGCGGCGATCCTCATCGGGATGTGCGCGGGCTTCCTGCCGCACAACTTCAACCCCGCCAAGATCTTCATGGGCGACACCGGCGCGATGCTGATCGGCCTGCTGCTCGCCGCCTCGCTGATCACGAGCCTGTCGTCGGTCGAGCCGGACGCGGTCGTCGGCAAGATCAACCGGTTCCCGGTGATCCTGCCGCTGGTGCTGCCGATCGCGGTGGTGGTGCTGCCGCTGGCCGACCTCGTCATGGCCGTCATCCGGCGGACGTCGGCCGGGATGTCCCCGTTCGCCCCCGACCGCGGCCACCTGCACCACCGCATGCTCGACATCGGCCACTCCCACCGGCGCAGCGTGTTGATCATGTACGCGTGGACGTTCCTGTTCGCCTTCGCGATCGTCGGCCTGTCGATCGGCGGCGTGCCGCTCATCCTGTTCCCGCTGACGATCGTGCTCGCGGTGGCGGTCCTCGTGATCATGGGTCTGCCGCGGTGGCGGTCGCGCCGCAGCGCCGCCCAGGAGCAGAAGGGCGACCAGCGGGCCGATGCGCGTCCGGCCGGGAGCCGGCCGGACGCCCCCGCCCCCGCCCCCGCCGTGCGCACGACGACGGAGCACGACACGCTCGTCTATCCCGTCGTCCCCGCGCCGGCGCCTCCCGTCGCTCCCGGCCCCGTCACTCCGGGCCCTGCCGCTCCCGCCGCTCCGGGCAGGCTTCCCGCCCACGGCCGGCATCCCTATCCGGGTCAGGGCGCCCCGGGCGGCCCGGGGGTCCCTCCGACCACTTCCCGAGCCGACACGGGGACCTTCCGCTGACCCGTCCCCGCAGGTGGACGCCGACCCGAAACGCCTGGTAAAGGCGGCACTCCGGGGCTTGTGATAGCTTTCACTAGCAAGGGGCGAGGGCAACGACGCCCCTGCAGGTAGCAATCGCTCGTTTGACAACCGATTCTGGAGTCCCATTGCAGGCCAACGACGTGCGCGTTCTCAAGGGCGCCGCCGTGCCGACCTTGATCGTCGGTCTTCTCGCCGCGCTCGTCGCGGTGTTCACGACCGGGGCCAAGGGTGCGTTGGGCGCCGGCATCGGTCTCCTGGTCGTCGCCGCCTTCTTCACCATCGGCCTGATCGTCGTCTCCTGGGCCGGCCGGGTCTCGCCGATGGCGATGATGACGGCCGCCGTGGTCGGCTACGTCGTCAAGGTGCTGGCGATCATGGCGATGCTGAACGCCTTCGACGGCACCACCGCGTTCAACTCCCGCGTGTTCGCGCTGAGCGTCATCGCGTGCACGCTCACGTGGACCATCGGTGAGATGCGCGGATTCATGAAACTCAAGATGCTCTACGTGGAGCCTGAGGCGAAGGTTCCCGGGCAGGGCCCGTCATGACCGCGCGTACGGGGCAGCCCGATATGACTAGTCCGCATGGCTCCTGCTATCGTCGTGCCGCGATGAGCGAACAGGAGCGCAGGCCCGAGACCGACGGCCGCGACTTCGCCGACGCCGCCTGGTCAGTCCCGAGCTATCTGCTCTCCGGGATTCTGGTGTGGGGCGGCCTCGGCTGGTTGCTGAGCTGGTTGACCGGCGTGCATGCGTTCATCCCCATAGGCGTCATTCTCGGGGTCGGGCTGGCTGCCTACCTCGTCTATCTGAAGTACGGCCGCTGACAGCGGGCCCGCTTCCCACGCTCTTCTGTTGATCCAATCGTTGAAGGGAACGCCCGTGCGCGAGCGTAGCGAACGGACGAACAAGCACATGCTTCGGGCATTCGGCCCCGAGCAGGTAGGCGAGGTGGCCAAGTGACCCCCCTCAAGCTCGTCGCCGATGACTTCACGGCGCCGGGACCGTCCATCTTCGACTTCCCGCCGCTGTACGAGGGTGCGCCGTACTGGCTGACCAAGCCGGTCCTGATGGCGATCTTCGGCGCCCTCGTGGTGTCCGCCGTGGCGTGGAGCGCCTTCGCCAACCCGAAGCTCGTGCCCCGGGGCATGCAGAACATCGGCGAGATGGGCTACATGTTCGTCCGCGACCAGGTCGCCCGGCCGTTCCTGGGCAAGGACGCCGAGCGGTGGATGCCGCTGCTGCTCAGCTTGTTCTCCCTGATCCTGCTGTGGAACCTCTTCGGCGTCATCCCGCTGATCCAGATCCCGGTCGCGTCGCACATCGCGTTCCCGGCGGTCTTCGCCGCAGTGATCTACATCATCAAGGTCTACCTGGGCATCAAGCACCAGGGCCTGGGCGGCTACTTCAAGAACATGATGTTCCCGCCGGGACTGCCCAAGCCGATCTACGTGCTGCTCGCGCCGATCGAGTTCCTGTCGAACCTGATCATCGCGCCGTTCACGCACGCCGTCCGACTCTTCGCGAACATGTTCGCCGGCCACCTCATCCTGGCCTTCTTCAGCATGGTCGGGTTCTGGTTCCTCTTCGAGAAGCTCACGCCGCTCGGATCCGGCCTCGGCGTGCTGGGCGTCGTCATGACGATCGCGATGACCGGCTTCGAGATGTTCATCCAGTTCCTGCAGGCCTTCCTGTTCACCATGCTGGCCGCCATGTACATCGGCGGCTCGCTGCACCCCGACCACTGACGGTCCCCGAAAGTTCCGCCCCCGGACTAAGACCAGACCGGTGAAGCACTCACCGGCCGACCAGTAAAGGAAGAACACCAATGAGCGTTCTCGCTGCTGTCACCGGCAACCTTGGCGCCATCGGCTACGGCCTCGCCGCCATCGGCCCCGGCATCGGCGTGGGCATCATCTTCGGCCAGGGTGTTCAGGCCATCGCCCGCCAGCCCGAGGCGTACGGCCTGATCCGGCAGAACATGCTGCTCGGCTTCGTTCTCACCGAGGCGCTGGCCCTCATCGGCCTCGTCGCGCCCTTCATCTACCCCACGAGCTGACGTACCCACTCTGACGGAAGGCTGCACCCATGACTATGGCAGCTACGTTCCTCGCGGCTGAGGGCGAGAGCCCCCTCATCCCGCATGCATACGAGCTGGTCGTCGGCAGCTTCGCCTTCCTCGTCGTCTTCCTCGTCGTCGGAAAGATCCTCACCCCGCGCATCCAGAAGACGCTGGCCGAGCGGACCGAGGCTATCGAGGGCGGCATCAAGAAGGCCGAGGACGCCCAGGCCGAAGCCCAGCGCACTCTGGAGCAGTACCGGGCGCAGCTCGCGGAGGCCCGCCAGGAGGCGGCCCGCCTGCGCGAGGAGGCCCGCGAGCAGGGTGCCGCGATCAAGGCCGAGCTCCGTGAGGAGGCCCAGGCCGAGGCGCGGCGCATCATCGAGGCGGCGCACGCCCAGATCGAGGCCGACCGCCAGCAGGCGTTCACCCAGCTGCGCGGTGAGATCGGGCGTCTGTCCACCGAGCTGGCGAGCCGCATCGTCGGCGAGTCGCTCGAGGACGAGGTCCGTCAGCGCCGCATCGTCGACCGGTTCCTCGAGGAGCTCGAGGGCCGCCCGGAGGCGGTTCGCTGATGCGCGGCCTCAGCAGGACCGCCCTCGCGGAGGTCGAGGAGCGGTTCAACACCGCCGCCGCGACCGCCGACCTCGGCGCCCTCGCCGAGGAGCTGTTCGCCGTCGCCGACCTCTTCGACCGCGAGCACGGGCTGCGCCGGGGTCTTTCCGACCCCTCGCGCCCGGCCGGGCAGAAGGAGAGCGTCCTGCGCTCCCTCCTGCAGGGCAAGGTCGGCGACGCCGCACTGGAGATCGCGGCCGCCGCCGTCATGGCCAAGTGGTCCGGGGCCGGCGACCTGCCGGACGCCCTGGAGCGCATCGGCGTGATGTCCGCGGCCGCAGAGGCCGAGTCGGACCGCCGCCTCGACGACGTCGAGGACGAGCTGTTCCGCTTCGGCCGCATCCTCGCCGCCAACCCGGAGCTGCGCCGCGCGCTCAGCGACCCGGCCATCCCGGCCGAGCGCAAGCGCGAACTGCTCGGCACGCTCATCGGCGGGAAGGCCGCCCCCTCCACCGTCCGGCTCGTCACGCAGGCCGTTGTGCACCCGCGAGGACGTAGCCTGGAGACGGCGCTGGAGGAGTTCGGCTGGATCGTCGCGCGGGCGCGCGAGCGCCTGGTGGGCGTGGTCCGCAGCGCGGTGCCGCTCACGCAGCAGCAGAAGCAGCGGCTCGCGGCCTGGCTGCGAGCCACCTACGGGCGAGACGTCCACCTGAACGTCGAGGTGGACCCGAAGGTGCTCGGTGGGTTCTCCGTGAGGGTCGGAGACGACTACATCGACACCACGATCGCCGGACGTATCGAAGAAGTCCGCCGCCGGTTGGCCGGCTGAGGCGAATAGGGAGACAAGAAAGAGATGGCGGAGCTTACGATCCGGCCGGACGAGATCCGGGACGCCCTTGAGCGCTTCGTCCAGGCGTACGAGCCGGAAGGTGCCGCGCGCGAGGAGATCGGGACCGTCGTCGACGCCGGGGACGGCATCGCCCATGTCTCCGGTTTGCCCTCGGCGATGGCGAACGAGCTGCTCGAGTTCGAGAACGGCACGCGCGGCCTGGCGCTGAACCTCGACGTCCGCGAGATCGGTGCGGTCGTCCTGGGCGACTTCAGCGGTATCGAGGAGGGTCAGCAGGTCCGCCGCACCGGCGAGGTCCTGTCGGTCCCGGTCGGCGACGACTTCCTCGGCCGCGTGGTCGACCCCCTGGGCAACCCGCTCGACGGCAAGGGCCCGATCGCCGCCGAGGGCCGCCGCGCCCTCGAGCTGCAGGCCCCCTCGGTGGTCCAGCGCCAGCCGGTGAAGGAGCCGCTGCAGACCGGCCTCAAGGCGATCGACGCCATGACGCCGATCGGCCGCGGCCAGCGTCAGCTGATCATCGGCGACCGCGGCACCGGCAAGACCGCGATCGCGGTCGACACGATCCTCAACCAGAAGGAGAACTGGCTCTCCGGCGACCCGAACCGCCAGGTTCGCTGCATCTACGTCGCCGTTGGCCAGAAGGGCTCCACGATCGCCCAGGTGCGGGGCCGCCTCGAGGAGGCGGGCGCGCTGGAGTACACCACCATCGTCGCCGCTCCGGCCTCCGACCCCGCGGGCTACAAGTACATCGCTCCGTACACCGGTTCTGCCATCGGCCAGCACTGGATGTACCAGGGCAAGCACGTGCTGATCGTCTTCGACGACCTGACCAAGCAGGCCGACGCCTACCGCGCCGTGTCGCTGCTGCTGCGTCGTCCGCCGGGCCGTGAGGCGTTCCCCGGCGACGTCTTCTACCTCCACTCGCGTCTGCTGGAGCGCTGCGCCAAGCTCTCCGCCGACATGGGCGGCGGCTCGATGACCGGTCTGCCGATCATCGAGACCAAGGGCAACGACGTGTCGGCGTTCATCCCGACCAACGTCATCTCCATCACCGACGGCCAGTGCTTCCTGGAGACCGACCTGTTCAACGCCGGCGTCCGCCCGGCGATCAACGTCGGTGTCTCGGTCTCCCGAGTCGGTGGTTCCGCGCAGGTCAAGGCCATGCGCAAGGTGGCCGGTACGCTCCGTCTCTCGCTGTCCCAGTACCGCGACCTCGAGGCCTTCGCGGCCTTCGCCTCCGACCTGGACGCGGCCTCCCGCGCCCAGCTGGAGCGCGGCGCCCGCCTGGTCGAGCTGCTCAAGCAGCCGCAGTACAGCCCGTTCCCGGTCGAGAAGCAGGTCGTCTCGGTGTGGGCCGGCACCACCGGCGAGCTGGACGACGTGCCGGTGGAGGACATCCGCCGCTTCGAGTCCGAGTTCCTCGACTACCTCGGGACCACCCAGAAGGGCGTCTTCGACAGCATCCGCGAGACCAAGGAGCTGACGGACGACACGGTGACCACCCTCAAGGACGCCATCACGGAGTTCAAGAAGGGCTTCACCACCTCCAGCGGTGAGCTGCTCGTCAACGACGAGCCGGTGGAGGCGCTGGACGCCAGCGCGGTCGGCCAGGAGAAGGTCGTCAAGCACGTCCGCAAGGCCGAGGCGAAGTAACCCATGGGTGCCCAGCTTCGACAGCTGCGGCGGCGGATCAAGTCGGTCAAGTCCACCGCGAAGATCACCCGTGCGCAGGAGCTGATCGCCTCGTCGCGCATCGTCAAGGCGCAGCAGCGGATGCAGGCGGCCGTGCCGTACGAGCGGGAGATCACGCACGCCGTGTCGGCGGTCCTGTCGAACACGACGAACGTCGACCACCCGCTCACGGTGGCCAAGGAGCAGCCGGCCACGGCCGGCGTCCTGATCGTCACCAGCGACCGCGGCTTCGCCGGCGGCTACAACGCCAACATCCTCCGTGAGGCCGAGGCGCTGAAGGGCCACCTGGTCGGGCGCGGCCTGACGGTGAAGCCGTACGTCGTGGGCCGCAAGGGCCTCACCTGGCATCGCTTCCGCAGCCGGGAGATGTTCGGTGAGTGGGACGGCTTCTCCGACAATCCGTCGTACGGCAACGCCAAGGAGATCGCGGACACGCTCATCGAGGCGTTCAAGGCGGAGGACGGGATCGACGAGATCCACATCGTCTACACCGGGTTCGTCTCGATGCTGACGCAGAACGTGATCGTCAAGCGGATCCTGCCGCTCGAGGTCGAGGAGGCGGAGGCGCCCCCGGAGGGCATCCCGCCGTACTACGAGTTCGAGCCGACGGCCGGTGACGTGCTCGATTCGCTGCTGCCGCGTTACATCGAGTCGCGCATCTACAACGCGCTGCTCCAGTCGGCCGCCTCCGAGCACGCCGCGCGGCGCCGCGCGATGAAGTCGGCCACCGACAACGCCAACGAGCTCATCCGTGTGTTCACCCAGCAGATGAACCAGGCGCGTCAGGCCGAGATCACCCAGGAAATCAGCGAGATCGTCGGTGGCGCGAACGCGCTGGCTGACGCCGCAGCGGGGAAAGAGTGAAATGACCGCACAGACTGTTGAGACCTCCGTGGGCCGTGTCGCCCGCGTCACCGGTCCGGTCGTCGACGTGGAGTTCCCCGTCGAGGCCATGCCGGACATCTACAACGCGCTCACCGTCGACGTCGAGCTCGGCGGCGAGAGCAAGACCCTGACCCTCGAGGTCGCCCAGCACCTGGGCGACAACATCGTCCGGGCCATCTCCATGCAGCCGACCGACGGTCTCGTGCGCGGCGCCGCCGTCTCCGACACCGGCGCGGCGATCTCGGTGCCGGTCGGCGACGCGGTCAAGGGCCACGTGTGGAACGCCCTCGGTGAGCCGCTCGACGCCGACAAGGCGTCGCTGCAGGTCACCGAGCGGTGGCCGATCCACCGCCCGGCCCCGGCCTTCGACCAGCTCGAGGCCCGTACGGAGATGCTGCCCACCGGCATCAAGGTCATCGACCTGCTCACGCCGTACGTGAAGGGCGGCAAGATCGGTCTGTTCGGCGGCGCGGGCGTCGGCAAGACCGTTCTGATCCAGGAGATGATCCGCCGCGTCGCGCTGAAGTTCTCGGGCACCTCGGTGTTCGCGGGCGTCGGCGAGCGCACCCGTGAGGGCAACGACCTGTGGCTGGAGATGGAGGAGGCGGACGTCCTCAAGGACACCGCGCTTGTCTTCGGCCAGATGGACGAGCCCCCGGGCACCCGTCTGCGGGTGGCGCTGTCCGCTCTGACCATGGCGGAGTACTTCCGCGACGTGCAGAAGCAGGACGTGCTGCTGTTCATCGACAACATCTTCCGCTTCACCCAGGCGGGTTCGGAGGTCTCCACGCTGCTCGGCCGTATGCCGTCCGCCGTGGGTTACCAGCCGACCCTCGCCGACGAGATGGGCGTGCTCCAGGAGCGCATCACCTCGACCCGTGGTCACTCGATCACCTCCATGCAGGCGATCTACGTGCCCGCGGACGACATCACCGACCCGGCGCCGCACAACGCGTTCGCGCACCTCGACGCGCAGACCGTTCTGTCCCGGCCGATCTCGGAGAAGGGCATCTACCCCGCGGTGGACCCGCTCGACTCCTCCTCGCGGATCCTCGACCCGCAGATCATCGGTGAGGAGCACTACGCGGTCGCCCAGGAGACCAAGCGGATCCTGCAGAAGTACAAGGAACTGCAGGACATCATCGCCATCCTGGGCATCGACGAGCTCTCCGAAGAGGACAAGGTCACCGTTCAGCGGGCGCGCCGCATCGAGCGGTTCCTGTCCCACCCGATGTACGCCGCCGAGGCGTTCACCGGCCAGCCGGGCGAGTTCGTGCCGCTGGACGAGACCATCGCCTCGTTCAAGGGCCTGTGCGCCGGCGAGTACGACCACCTGCCCGAGCAGGCCTTCTTCATGGTCGGTGGCATCGAGCAGGCCATCGCCAAGGCGAAGGAACTCGAGCGCTAGGACGCCTTCGACGCCTGTACGGCACGGCCCCGGCCGCGCCGTACAGGCGTCCGTCGAAAGGGAGCTGAGAAGTGGCAAAGCTTCGCGTGGGCGTCGTTTCGCCGGAACGTGAGATCTGGACGGGCGAGGCCGACATGGTCATTGCCAAGACCGTGGACGGCGAGATCGGTATTATGCCGAACCACGCTCCCGTTCTCGGTGTCCTCGTCGAGGGCGGGGTGCTGCGCGTCAAGCGCGGCGACGGAGGCGACCTCGTGGCCGCGGTGCACGGCGGATTCATCTCCGTCGCCGACAACGACGTGTCGATCCTGGCGGAGGCGGCCGAGCTCGGCTCCGAGGTCGACGTCGCGCGGGCCAAGGACGCGCTGCAGCGTGCTCAGGCCTCGATCGAGGCCGACCAGGAGGACGCGGACGCACGGCTCAAGGCCAAGCGTGCGGCTGCCCGTCTGCGGGCGGCCGGCGAAGAGGTCTGACAACAGGAGGAGGGCGGCATTGGCGGCGCTTGGGATACTCGCGGGCGTCTTCGCCGTGGCCGCGCTCCTCGTCCTCCGGGGCTTCGTGCTGGCCCGGGCCCGGGGCACGATCGTCTGCCGGGTACGGGACGACCGGGGAGGCTGGAAGAGCGGGGTCGCCCGCTATGTAGGGGGAGAGCTCCACTGGATCCCGTTCCTGGGACTCGGATTGAGGCCGCGCCACGCGATCGCGAGGCGCGGCCTCACCGTTTCCAGCCGGAGGATGCTCGACACGGGTGAGGGGCCCGCCGGCTACTGGGCCGTCGTCTGCTCGGCCGAGCGTGGCCCGCTGTCCCTCGCGATGAGCGAGGACGCGCTGACCGGCTTCCTGGCCTGGCTCGAGTCCGCCCCGCCCAGCGCCCACCTCGACGCGGCGTGAATCGCCGCGCCTCCGGCGCGGCGCTCGGGGCGCTCACACCCGCCGGGTCATGCCCGAAGGCGGGAACAGGCCAGCCCTCGTCGCCGCTTGGTCGCTTCGCTCCCACGCGGCTCCTCAGTCCAAATCGGCGGCGCGCCCCTCGGCGACTGTGCTAGCGGGTGGCGCCGGGCTTCCAGAGGATGTCGTCGCCGGCGGAGGCCACGCGGCAGAGGATGAACATCAGGTCGGACAGGCGGTTCAGATACTTGGCCGTCAGAGGGTTCACGTCGTCGTGCGCCTCCAGCGCCGCCCAGGCCGCCCGCTCGGACCGCCGTACGATCGTGCGGGCGAGGTGGAGGAAGGCGGCGGGCGGGGCGCCGCCCGGAAGGATGAAGCTGCGCAGCGGCTTCAGCTCCGCGTTGAAGCGGTCGCACTGCTCTTCGAGCCAGGTGATGTACGACTCCTCCACGCGCAGCGGCGGGAACTCGTAGTCTGCCACGACGGGGCAGCACAGGTCGGCGCCGACGTCGAACAGCTCGTTCTGCACCCTGCGCAGGACGGCCGCGACCTCCTCGGGCAGGCCCCCCGTCGCGAGGGCCACACCGATGGCGGCATTGGCCTCCTCCACGTCGGCGTAGGCGGTCAGGCGGGGGTCGGTCTTGCGGGTGCGGCTCATGTCGCCAAGGGCGGTCGTGCCGTCGTCGCCGGTCTTCGTGTAGATCTTGGACAGGACGACAGGCTTGTCGTTATCGGCTCGGGTCATGCCGCTCAGCGTAGTCACCGGCCCCGGATCACTGGGCGGAGGCCGCCATGGGGCCCTCGGAGGCGAAGGTGCGGCGGAAGATGTACACGCAGGCCTCGACGAGCTGCTCGGTGGGCGGGGACGGTTCGGTCACCACCCACTCGATGAGTAACTCGGTGAGGGCGCCGATGAGCCCGAGCGCCAGCAGGTGGAGGTCGAGGGGAGGCATGCGGGTCGCGCCCCGCGCCGAGGACTCGATGACCTTGGTGAACGAGGCCACCGCCTGCTGACGGGCGCCGCTGAGCACGTTGCCGGCCCGTCGCACCTCGAGGTGCATCAGGCGGGCGCGCCGTACGTCCGCGGTGACGAAACGGATGTATTCGGCGATGCCGGCGACGATGCGGTCGTCGAGCGCGGGCGGGGCCTTGTCGATGGCCTCGGTGACCGACCTCAGCGTCTCCTCGATGCACCGCTCGTAAACCGCGCGCATCAGGTCCTCGCGGCTGGAGAAGCATTCGTAGAAGGCACGATTGGAGATGCGCGCCGTCGCGCACAGCCTCTCGATGGTGGTGGCATGGAAGCCGGGGTGGGCGAACAAGGTGTATGCGGCCGATATGAGCCGTTCCCTCCTGTCTGCAAGCCTTTCGGCAGCCGACATCCCCCGATAGTCCCGTCCCGCCACTTTTCACCTCACCGTGTCATGGTCCCCCCAGAACTCACATTATGAACGCAAGATCCTTTTTGTGGAAGTGCTGGGAAATAAGCACTTCCGGGCTATGCCAAAGAGGGTCAATAGCTTGACAAGGCCGTCAAGAGGTCAGCACGCTTACCAATTGAGATAGATCACTCTCGCTGCAATTGCATCGGCAATTACATCAGACCGCGCGCCAGGGCGGTCGTCACCGCGGCGGTGCGGTCGGACACGTCGAGTTTCGCGAACACCCGCAACAGATGCGTCTTCACCGTGGTCTCACTGATGAACAACGCCCTGCCGATCTCGGCGTTCGTCAGCCCCCGCGCGACCAGGGCCAGCACCTCCGTCTCCCGCCGGGAGAGGGCGGTCGCGGCGGGGGCGCGCAGGCGGGTGACGAGCTTGGTGGCCACCGAGGGGGACAGCACGGTCTCCCCGCGCGCCGCCGCGGCGATCGCGGCGATCAGGTCGGCCCTGGAGGTGTCCTTCAGCAGGTAACCGGCGGCGCCGGCCTCCACGGCGCGGACGATGTCCTGGTCGGTCTCGTAGGTCGTGAGCACGATCACCCGGGTCTCGGGCCGGGCCGCGAGGATGCGCGTCGTCGCGTTCACGCCGTCTCCGCCGGGCATCCGCAGGTCCATCAGGACGACGTCGGGCGCGAGCGCCGAGGCGCGGGCCACCGCCTCCTCGCCCGATCCCGCCTCACCGGCCACGGTGATCGCCGGATCGGACTCCAGCATGCCGCGCAGTCCCTCCCGTACGACGGGATGGTCGTCGACGATCAGCACGCGGACCACGGGGTCATCGGACACGGGCGGCATGGGCATGGCGGGCTCCGTACTGCTCGGGGACGGGCGTTCAGGACTCGTCAGGATCATCGTCGGGATCGCCCGCGAGTCGCAGGGTCACCGCGAGCGTGGTGCCCCCGCCGGGAGAACCGCCGACGGTGAGCGTCCCGCCCACCTGCTCGACGCGGGTACGCATCGCCCGCAGACCGTATCCGTGCTCGGCGCCCGTGCGGAAACCGGCGCCGTCGTCGCGAACCCGGAGCGTGACGCCGCAGTGGCCGTATTCCAGGGTCACCACCACCGACGAGGCGCCGGCGTGCCTGCGCACGTTCGCCAGGCCCTCCTGCGCGGCCCGCAGGAGCACGACCTCGACGCCGGGCGGCAGCGGCCGGGAGTCGCCCCGCACCGTGAACGACGCGTCGATGCCCGCCTCCTCACCGAGCCTGCCGGTGACCCGCCGCAGTGCCTCCTCCAGCGTGGAGCCGTCGAGCGGCGCGGGTGTGAGCGCCTCGATCAGGCCCCGGGCCTCGGCCAGGTTCTCCCGTGCGGTCCGTACGGCGAGCGCGAGGTGGCGCGAGGGGTCGGGCTGGGCCTGGGCGGCCTGGACGAGCATGATGATGCTGGTCAGGCCTTGCGCCAGCGTGTCGTGGATCTCCCCGGCCAGCCGCTCCCGCTCGGCGAGCGCACCCCGCTCGGCCGACAGGCGCGCGATCTCGGCCCGGCTCGACTCCAACTCGGTGATGAGCTGGGCGCGCTCCGCGCTCTGCTCGATGATCCGGGTGATCCACGGCCCGAGCACCAGCGTGGTGGCCAGAGCCAGCGTCGTCCAGACGGAGAAGCTCACCAGGTCGTCCGGATCCCACCGCGTGTCGAGGAGGAATCGGAAGGCCGGGGCGAGGTTGAGCACCAGCACGACGATGACGGCGCGCCGCACCCGGAGCATCACGAACGCCTGCGGGCACAGGGCGAACAGCACGAACGTCACCGGCGGCACCAGGATCGCCGCCGGGATGAAGATCGCCAGAACCAGGACCCAGTAGAGCAGGGCTCGGCGGTCGTCCCCGCCGTCCAGCTTCGTCGACCGGCGCGCGAGCAGCACGTACGCCGCGGCGAGCGCCGCGAGGCCGCCGACGACCGCCGCCCTCGCCGCCGCCGGCCCGTCGGTCACGGCGACGAAGGCGGCGGTCATCGCCAGGGCCAGGCCGAAGAGGATCTCCCAGCCCGAGAAGGTCTTCCAGGCGTCCGCCTCCGTCGCGGTTCCGCCAGGCCTTCCTGAGGCGTCGCCCGGGCCGCGTCCCCGATCCCGCCGGTCGGAGGACCGGCGGGCGCCGCGCTCCGCGGTCGAACTCATCCGTCGCGCCGCCCCTTCCAGCGGAACGTCGTCACGCACAGCACGAGACCGCCGACGAGCCAGGCGGCCAGGACCAGGGCCACCCTGCCGAGCTCGTACGACCCGGTCAGCTCCAGGGCGGCCCCCGCGTCGCCCAGGAAGACGGCCCGGAACCCCTGGCACATCCACTTCAGCGGGAAGATCGAGGCGGCGTTGACCAGCCAGTCGGGCAGCTGCGTGATCGGGATGAAGACCCCGGAGACGAACTGCAGGACGACGAACGGCAGGCTGATCACCGCGGTCGCGCTCTTGCCGGAGCGGGGCAGGCCGCTGACGGCGATGCCGAGCACCGAGGCGGCCGACACGCCGAGCACGAACACCCAGGCGAACGTGAGCCAGGTCGACACCTCTGCGGGCAGCTCCAGGTCGTAGAACAGCACCGCGATGGCGAGCAGGATGGCCACCTGGAGCACCGTCATGACCAGCACGCTGGCGATCTTGCCGATGAAGTACGCCGCACGCGGCATCGGCAGCCCGACGAGCCGCTTCAGCGTGCCGTCCTCCCGGTCGCCCGCGATGCCGATGCCGAGGTTCTGGAAGCCCGTGCCCATCACGCCCGAGCCGATGAGCCCGGCGGTGTAGAGCTGTGCGACGGTGACGCCGGTCCCCTCGGCGCTGCCGGAGAAGATCGAGGCGAACAGCACCAGGAACACGATCGGCAGGGCGAAGGTGAAGAGGACGGCGTCCCTCTCCCGGAAGAGCACCTTCGTCTCGACGGCCGCGCGGGCCAGCGCGATCCTGAGCGGGGACGGCAGGGGCGCCGCCGCCCGCGGGACGGCGGCCGAATCGGCGGCGGGGGTGGCGGTCATCGCGCACTCTCCACACGCGGGGTGGCGGCGGGGGTGACGGTCATGGCGCACTCTCCACGGGAACGGCGGCGGTGGTCTCCGGGACGCCGCCGGCAGGCGGCTCCTCCGCCTCGATGAGGCGGAGATACACGTCCTCCAGCGTGGGCCGTGTGACGCTGAGCCCGGGGATCTCCCCGTCGTACCTGCGCGACAGCTCCAGGACGGCCCGCGTGGGGTTGTCGGTCTCGATCTCGCCGTCCGACCAGGCCACCCTGGCCCTCGCGGTGGCCCGGCCGCCCAGCGTGGCGGGGTCGCCCTCGGCGACCACGCGCCCCCGCGCCACGACGGCCACCCGGTGGGCCAGCGTCTCGGCCTCCTCCAGGTAGTGGGTGGTCAGCACGATCGTCGTGCCGTCGTGGGCCAGCCCCTCGATGAGCTCCCAGAACCGCCGTCGGGCCTCGGGGTCGAAGCCCGTCGTCGGCTCGTCCAGGAACAGCAGCTCGGGGCGGCCGATGACGCCGAGGGCGACGTCCACCCGGCGGCGCTGGCCGCCGGAGAGCTGGCGGAGGCGTTTGCCCGCGCTGTCGGTGAGCCCGACCTGATCCATGAGCTCGTCCGGATCGCGGGGGTTCGCATAGTAGGTGGCGAAGTGCCGCAGGGTCTCCCGTACGGTCAGCTCCGCCCGGTCGTCGGCGGTCTGCAGCACGATGCCGATGCGGGACCGCCACTCGCGGGTCGGCCGGGCCGGGTCCCTGCCCAGCACACTGACCTCTCCCGCGTCGCGTCGGCGGTATCCCTCGAGGATCTCGACCGTGGTCGACTTGCCCGCGCCGTTCGGGCCGAGGACGGCGAACACCTCGCCGTGCTCGACGTCCAGGTCCAGGCCCGCGACGGCCTGGACCTCGCCGTACCGCTTCTGTAGTCCTCGTACGCGTATGGCGTGTTCCATGCCCCCAAGAATCCACCACGCGCGGATCAAGGAACACCCTCGACCGGACGATGACCCGTGTCCTCCGTACGGTGGACATCCGGCGCGGCGCAGCGCCTACCGGACCTGCTCCGTGAGCGTCTGGATGCCGTCCAGCAGCCGCCGGAGGCCGAACCGGTAGGACTCGGCGTTCGCCTCCGCGGTCGCCGCGGCGAAACCGCCCTCGCGCCAGACACGGGTGATCGCGGGATGCCGGGTCATGTCGAAGTAGTCCTCCCAGAACCAGCCGCGCGCCGCCCACCAGGCGTCCGCGGACTCCCCGGTCGTCCGCTCCACGTGGTCGTACTCGGCGTCGACGGCCGCGGCGGCGTCGACGAAGGTGACGATCGCCCCGGCGGCCGCGGTCATCTGCCGGGGTGACAGCCCGATGTCCGACAGTGCGGACAGGAGGTACTCCTGCTGCGCCATCAGGCCCGGACCCAACGGCGGCCGCACCGTGGAGATCTGCCGCAGCCAGGGATGACGCCGGTACGCCTCCCGGGTGCGCTCCGCGTACAGCTCGATCTGCTCCCGCCAGCCTCCCGGCCGCGGGTCGCCCGGACCGGGCAGATCCCGCTCGGCGAGCGCCGTGTCGACCATCAGGTCGATCAGCTCGGCCTTGCCCGGAACGTAGGTGTAGAGCGACATTGTGCCGACGCCGAGCTCCTCCCCGACCCGGCCCATCGACATCGACGTCAGCCCTTCGCGGTCGGCCACCGTCAGGGCGGCGCGGACGATCTGGTCGACGGTCAGCCGGGGACGGCGCCCCTTCGCCGGCTTGACGCCGCCGGTGGCCGCGTGGCTCCGCCAGAGCAGCGCCAGCGTCCGCTGCGGATCGCCGCCACCGCTGCGCTCCACTCCCATGAGCGTGATCCTACATTCTCGTATGAGGTACGGTAATCTTATCCGTACGGCATACGAGAATGGAGCGGGACATGACTGTCCTGGTCACGGGCGCGACGGGCAACGTCGGGCGGATCGTCGTCGAAGAGCTCGTCCGGGCCGGTGAGCGGGTGCGCGCGCTCACCCGGCGGCCGGCAGAGGCGACGTTCCCGCCGCAGGCGGAGGTGGTGTCCGGAGATCTCTCGGATCCGGCGACGTTGCCCGGCCCGCTGTCCGGCGTCGAGCGCGTCTACCTGTTCCCGCACCCCGCGACCGCCCGCGCGGTGGTGGAGCAGGTGAAGCGCGCGGGGGTGCGGCGCGTCGTGGTGCTCTCCTCGGGCGCCGTGACCCTCGGCCTCGACACGGACTTCCACCTGCCGGTGGAGCGGGCCGTGGAGGAGTCGGGACTGGAGTGGACGCATGTGCGGCCCGGCGAGTTCATGACGAACAGGCTCGAGCTGTGGGGGGAGTCGATCCGCACCGAGAAGGTGGTCCGCGACCCCTTCCCCGAGCAGACCGGGATTCCCGTGCACGAACGGGACGTCGCCGAGGTGGCGGTGCTCGCGTTGCTCGAGGACGGCCACGTCGGCGCCGCGTACGATCTCGCCGGTCCGCAGTGGGTGACCCGCCGGGAGCAGGTGGCCGCCATCGCCGCCGCGATCGGCCGGGAGATCCGTCTCGAACGGGTCGGCCGGGAGGCGGCGCGTGAGCTCTACCTTCGGATGGGCGGCTTCGCCGCGGCCAACGCCGACTTCCTGCTCGGATTCACCGACTACGGGGGACGGGAGATCGAGCCGGACGCGGACGCGCGGGGCGTGCCGGAGCCTCCGCCGATGCCGACCGCCGAGCGGGTCACCGGCCGGCCCGCACGTACGTTCGCCCAGTGGGCCCGTGACCACGTGGCGGACTTCACGGGCTGACCGGTTCAGAAAAGCGTCGGGTTCTCCGGTTCGATGCCGCGCAGGGCGTCGTAGTCGAGCGTCACGCAGTCGATGCCGCGGTCGGCGGCGAGCACGCGGGCCTGCGGCTTGATCTCCTGCGCGGCGAAGATGCCCTTGACCGGAGCCAGGCGCGGGTCGCGGTTGAGCAGTTCGAGATAGCGGGTGAGCTGCTCCACGCCGTCGATGTCGCCGCGCCGCTTGATCTCCACGGCCACCGTGCCGCCGAGGTGGTCGCGGCACAGGATGTCCACGGGACCGATCGCGGTCATGTACTCCCTGCGCACCAGCGTCCAGCCGTCCCCGAGCGTGGTGATGTGCTCGGCGAGCAGTTCCTGCAGGTGCGCCTCGACGCCGTCCTTGCGCAGCCCCGGGTCGACGCCCAGCTCGTGGCTGGAGTCGTGCAGGATCTCCTCGATCGTGAGCACGAGCTTCTCCCCGGTCTTGCCGTGGACGACCGACCAGGTGAGCACGCCGTCGATCTCCTCCTCGCGGACCTTGCAGGGAGGGTTCATCCAGTTCAGAGGCTTGTACGCCCGGTCGTCCGCATGGATCGAGACCGAGCCGTCCGCCTTCATCAGGATGAGCCGGGGTGCCATGGGGAGATGGGCGGTGAGCCGTCCCACGTAATCCACGCTGCACCGCGCGATGACCAGCCGCATGTGCGCCAACCCTACCGGGATCGCGGAGGTCCCGAGGCGTTCTGGGAGACCGTCCGGCGGCCCGGACAGTCGGAGGAGACCGGAGTATGGACCGGCGTGGTGCGCGGCTTTCTGGGCGTCCGCGCGTACGCCGGCTGAGCCGGTGCTGGAAGAATGGGCTGTCATCTCCCGTTCTTGCCTGACATGAGCCCCCCGGAAGGATGCCCGCCGTGAGCCCCCGCCGTGCCCGCCGCCGCGGCCCGTTCGAACGTCCGGACGGCCGTGCCGTACGGCCCGTGGGTTCCCAGGTGCCCGGGGTGGACCGGGTGGAGAGCGCGCACGACGGCGATTGGGTCGTGCGCAACGTCTCCGGCGCCGCCCAGGGGAAGGCGTACCGCTGCCCGGGATGCGAGCAGGAGATCAGGCCGGGGCTGCCGCATGTGGTGAGTTGGCCGGCCTGGTCCGGGGGAGAGGACGAGCGGCGGCACTGGCACACCGCGTGCTGGCGCAACCGGGCCAACCGGGGCCCGGGCCGCAGCCGCTACTGACACGAGCTTTTGAGGTGGGAATGGACATCAGGGCGTCCACGGTGCTGCCTGCCCGGCGCGAGGACATTGAGCTGCGAACGGCCGACGGGCTGACCCTCGTCGGCGAGCTGGCGCTCCCGGAGAGCCGGCCGCCGGTGGCGACGCTGGTGTGCCTGCATCCCCTGCCCACCCACGGCGGGATGATGGACAGCCACGTGCTGCGCAAGGCGTCCTACCGGCTGCCCGCGCTCGCCGACATCGCCGTGCTGCGCTTCAACACGCGGGGCACGACCTCCGACCGGGGGACCTCCCAGGGGGCCTTCGACGGCGGCGAGGGGGAGCGGTGGGACGTCGCCGCCGCCCTGGAGTACGCCGACTTCCACGACCTGCCGGACACCTGGCTGCTCGGCTGGTCGTTCGGCACCGAGCTGGCCCTGAAGTGGGGCCGCGACCCGATCGTGCGGGGCGCGATCCTGCTGTCGCCGCCGCTGAAGCGGGCCGGCGAGAAGGACGTCGCCGCCTGGGGGGAGTTCGGCCGCCCGCTGGTCGCCCTGGTGCCGGAGCACGACGACTACCTGCGGCCGGAGGAGGCCGTGCACCGGTTCGCGGCGGCCCCGCAGGCCGAGGTCGTCGGCGTGGAGGGGGCCAAGCACCTGTGGGTCGGCGAGCCGTACGTGCGGATCGTGCTGAACGAGATCGTCAAACGGGTGAACGCCGCCGCGGCCCCGCTGCCGACCACGGTCTGAACGGGCCGGGGATCGCGAATCGGTGACGAACGGCGGCGGCGGGCGCGGGGCGCGTTACCGTGACCTGATGCAGCTGTACTCGCGATCCGCCGGGAGCGGCCTGCCAGTCGTCCTGCTCCACGCGTTCCCCCTGTCCTCCGCGATGTGGCTCGCCCAGCGTGAGGGCCTCGCGTCCGCCTGCCGCGTGATCACTCCGGACCTGCGCGGCTTCGGCGGCACTCTGCTCGGCGGAGACGAGCCCTCCATCGACCTCATGGCCGACGACGTGGCCGGCCTGCTCGACCGGGAAGGCGTCGACCGCGCGGTGATCGGCGGCCTGTCCATGGGCGGCTACGTGGCGATGGCGCTGTGCCGCCGCCACCCGGACCGCGTACGCGGCCTGATCCTCGCCGACACCAAGGCACAGGCCGATCCCGAGCCGGCCAGGGCGAACAGGGAGCGCATCGCCGCCGCGGTCCTGGAAGGCGGCACGGACATCCTGGTGACCGAGTCGCTGCCCGCGATGGTCGGCGCGACCACCAAGGAGCGCAGGGGGATGGTCCTCGGGCGCGTGCGCGGGCTCGTCCAGGCGGCGCCGCCCGCGGCCGTCGCGTGGGCCCAGCGGGCGATGGCGGCGCGGCCCGACGCGTTCGGCACGTTGCGGTCGCTGACGGTGCCCGCGCTGGTCGTCGTGGGCGACGAGGACGAGCTGTCGCCGATCACGGACGCCCGGGCGATGGTGGACGCCATCCCGCGGGCGCGGCTCGCCGTGATCGAGAAGGCGGGCCACCTGTCCGCCATCGAGCAGCCGGAGGCGTTCAACCGGGTCGTCGCCGAGTTCGTCGCGTCCCTCACGCCGTGATCTTGCAGTTTGTCGCAAGCACCCCGCCTCACCTGGCCAGATGCCTTTCGTGATCATGCATGAGAATGCTGCGCGGGTACTTCTGCCTGCAGGAATGTTCTTCGTGATCTTGCAGTGCCGATCGCGGCCGTATGGCCTGCATGATCGGGGAAGGGGCCGAACCGATGGGGGCCGTACGTGCCCGAAAGTGCGAGATCACGAAGTGCTCAAGGCCTGGTCATGGGGCCTCCGTGCGACAAACTGCAAGATCACGGGCTGGATGTGGCCTGCTTGGGGGCTGTCTCTGCGACAAACTGCAAGATCACGCGGAAGCGGGGCCGGGCGCCAAGCGCCGGGCCCCGCTCAGATAGCCGTCGCAGACTTCCGCGTGTGCCGGTGGTTACTCCTGCCACCACTCCGCGTCGTCGTCGCTCTTGGTGGAGCTGATCGGCTCGACCGCCGGCGTGGTGGGCACGGCCGGCTTCTCCGCGACCGGCGGAGCCGACAGGGCCGGCTTCGGCGGGGCCGCGGTGACGGGCGCCGGCTCCGGGTCGCCGCCCGGCAGGGGGGCGCCGCCGAGCAGCTGGCGGAGCTGGGCGAGGTGGCTGGTGATGCTGTCGCGCTGGCGGGTGAGCTCGTCGACCTGGCGCTGCATCGCCGTACGGGTGCGCTCGGCCTCGCTCTTTGCCTCGGTCACGATCGTGTCGGCGCTGGCCTTCGCGTCGGCCACCAGCTGGTCGGCGTTCTTACGGGCGTTGGCCAGCAGCTGCTTGGCGTGGGTGTCGGCCTCGCGGCGGGTCTGCTCCGCCTGCTGCGTGGCCTTGGCGGCCCGCTGCTCGGCGGTGGCGGCGCGCTGCTCGGCCTCGGCCACCAGCTTCTGGGTGTTGGCCTGGGCGGTGGCGTGCCGCTCGGCCTCCTGGCGCTCGGCCTCCTCGCGGCGGGCGGCGAGCTGGATCTCGAACTCCGCCTCGTCCTGGGCGCGCTTGGCCTCCGACTCCTCCAGGATCCGCTGCGCCTGGGCCCGCATCTCGTCCGCCTGGCGCTTGGCGGTGGTGAGCACCTCGTCGCGCTCGCGCTTGGTCGAGGCCCGCAGCTGGGCGACCTCGCGCTCCGTCGTGGTGCGCAGCTTGGCGATCTCGCGCTCGGCGTCCGCCCGCTTCTCCGCGACCTCGTGGTCCGCGGTGGCGCGGATCTTGGCGACCTCGCGCTCGGTGGTGGCGGTCAGCTCGTCGGCCTCGCGCCTGGCGGTCGAGCGGATCTCCTCCGCGTCGCGCTCGGCGCTGCTGCGCATCTCCTCGGCCTCACGCGCCGCGAGCGCCCGCTTCTCGGCCGCCTCGTTCTCCGCCGCCGCACGCAGGTCGGCGGCGTCCACCTTCGCGGCGGCGCGAATCTCGTTCGCCTCCGACCTGGCCGCCTGGACGAGCTCGGTGGCCTGCTCCTCCGCCAGCCTGAGCAGCTGCTCGATGCGGGCGCCGAGGCCGGAGTACGTCGGCCGCTCCTGCTCCTGCAGCTGGCGCTGGGAGTCGGACAGCTCCCGCTGGAGGGCGCTGACCTGTTCCTTCGCCTGACGCAGTTCGGTGTCGAGAGTCTTCAGGTGGTCGTGGACCTGGTGCCGGTCATAACCCCGGAGCACCACGTCGAATTCGCGAGATGGAGCGTCCTCGAAGAAGTTGTTGAGCTGGGCGTCGATGTCGGACTGCATGAGGCTCGATCCTGGTTGTCGAGACGGCTACAGGGGCCGGACGGGGGGTCGTTCCGAGGCGAGGAAGCCGGTGTGGCGTCCACGTCCGGTGGTACGCCAGCGTACTCCGGTACTGCCGCGTTGGAGGCCCCCTCCGACTTTCTGCGCGACTTGTTACGTATGAACGTTTCTTGCGTTTGTCTAGCGCCTGGACGTCTCGACGAGCTCGGTGAGAACCCCTCCCACGTCCTTGGGATGCAGGAACGCGATCGAGGCTCCCATCGACCCGTGCCTGGGCCGCTCGTCGATCAGGCGCACGCCCTTCGCCCCGATCTCCTCCAGGGCCCTGGTGACGTCCGCCACGCCGTACCCGATATGATGCACGCCCTCGCCCCGCTTGGCGAGGAACCTGCCCACGGCGGTGTCGGGGTGGAGCGGCTCGAGGAGCTGGACGTACGACGCGCCCTGGTCGCCGTCGGCCACGTGCAACATGGCCTCCCGGACGCCCTGCTCCTCGTTCACCTCGCGGCTGACGACGGTCAGGCCGAAGACGGACTCGTAGAACTCGATCTTCTCTTCCAGGTTGTGGCAGGCAACGCCCACGTGGTCGATCCGCAGCAGCATCGCCGTCTCCCTTCGCCGCGCCCGCTTCCGGGCGGCCGTACTACTCCTGGGTATGGTGACACCGTCGCCCCGATCTCGTAGTGGAGGGTCTCAATGTCTGGTTCCGTCATCGTCGCCGGAGCACGCACACCGATCGGACGGCTCCTCGGCTCGCTCTCCGATCTGTCCGCCGTCGAGCTGGGCGGGATCGCGATCAAGGCGGCGCTGGAGCGCGCGGGTGTCTCCCCCGACCAGGTCCAGTACGTGATCATGGGGCAGGTCCTCCAGGCCGGGGCCGGTCAGATCCCCTCGCGTCAGGCGGCGGTGAAGGCCGGCATTCCGATGACCGTTCCCTCCCTCACCATCAACAAGGTCTGCCTGTCCGGCCTGGACGCGATCGCGCTGGCCGACCAGCTCATCCGCGCGGGCGAGTTCGACGTCGTCGTCGCGGGCGGCATGGAGTCGATGACCAACGCGCCGCACCTGCTGCCCGGCCTGCGCAAGGGCGTGAAGTACGGCAGCGCCGGGATCCTGGACGCGACGGCCCACGACGGGCTCACCGACGCGTTCGACCAGATCGCGATGGGGGAGTCCACCGAGCGTCACAACGCCAGGCTCGGCCTGACCCGGCAGGAGCAGGACGAGTTCGCCGCGCGGTCGCACCAGCGCGCCGCCGAGGCGACGGAGAAGGGCCTGTTCGACGACGAGATCGTCCCGGTGCCGCTGCCGCAGCGTAAGGGGGCGGCGGGGCGTAGCCAAGGGGGGAAGACACAGGACGACCCCGTGTTGTTCTCCGCCGACGAGGGCATCCGCAAGGACACCACGGTCGAGGTCCTGTCGAAGCTGCGCCCGGCGTTCACCAAGGACGGCACGATCACGGCCGGATCGGCCTCGCAGATCTCCGACGGCGCCGTCGCCGTGGTCGTGATGTCGAAGGCCAAGGCCGAGGAGCTGGGCCTCGAATGGCTGGCCGAGATCGGCGCGCACGGCAACGTGGCCGGCCCGGACAACTCGCTCCAGTCCCAGCCCGCCAACGCCATCAAGCACGCGCTGGCCAAGCAGGGGCTGTCCGTCGGAGACCTCGACCTGCTGGAGATCAACGAGGCGTTCGCCCAGGTCGTGCTGCAGTCGGCGAAGGAGCTCGGCGTTCCGCTCGACAAGGTCAACGTCAACGGCGGCGGCATCGCGCTCGGCCACCCGATCGGCGCGTCCGGCGCCCGGATCGTGCTGACCCTGGCCCACGAGCTGAAGAGGCGCGGCGGTGGCCTCGGCGCGGCCGGCCTGTGCGGCGGCGGCGGCCAAGGTGACGCGCTGATCGTCCGGGTGCCCGCGCCCGGCGCCTGATCGGAGCCGTACGTGGACGTCCGTGAGCTCGTCGGGCAGGCGCGGCGGGGACGGCCGCGCGCGGTGGCGCGGTTGATCTCGCTGGTGGAGAACGCGGTGGACAACGCCGTGGACAACGCCGTGGAGAACGCGGCCGGCACCGCGGGTCATGCCGGGGGAGACCGGGCGGGGGCCCCGGCGGCGAGCCGCGCCCTGCGCGAGGCGATGGCCGAGCTGGCCACCGGCGCCGCCCGGCCGTACAGCGCCAGGGTCATCGGGCTGACGGGCTCTCCCGGCGTCGGCAAGTCGACCTCGACCGGCATGCTCATCCGGGCGTTCCGCAGACGCGGCAGCAGGGTGGGGGTGCTGGCGGTCGACCCGTCCAGCCCGTTCACCGGCGGCGCCCTGCTCGGCGATCGCGTCCGCATGCAGGACCACGCGACCGACCCCGGCGTCTTCATCCGCAGCATGTCGAGCCGGGGGCACCTCGGCGGGCTCGCGTGGGCCACGCCGCAGGCGCTTCGCGTGCTGGAGGCCGCCGGGTGCGACGTGATCCTGGTCGAGACGGTCGGCGTCGGGCAGGCCGAGGTGGACATCGCCCGCCTGGCCGACACGACCGTCGTCATCCTCGCCCCGGGCATGGGCGACGGCGTGCAGGCCGCCAAGGCGGGCATCCTCGAGGTCGCCGACGTCCTGGTGGTGAACAAGGCCGATCGCGACGGCGTCCAGGCGACCGTGCGGGAGCTGCGGAACATGACGGGCCTCGTCGAGGCGGCGTGGCGGCCCCCGATCGTCACGACCGTGGCCTCCAGGGGCGAGGGCGCCGACGACCTGCTGGCCGCGCTCGACAAGCACTATGCGTACCTGGAGGAGTCCGGCGAGGCCCGCAGGCGGCGGCTGGCCCGGGCCCGCGACGAGATCGAGGCCATCGCGCTGGCCCAGCTCCGGTCGCGCTTCGCCGTGCTTCACGGAGACCGCCTCGACGCGCTCGCCGAGCGGCTGCTCGGCGCCGAGACCGACCCCTACGCCGCCGCCGACGACCTCATCGCGGCGTTGCGCTGAGCCACCGGCCCGCGGCCCTGCCCGTACGGCTCTCGCCTCACGGCGGCCGACGGGTCAGGGGCCGACGGGTCAGGGGCCGGCGGGTCAGGGCTCGCCGGCGTACTTGACCGTGACCGTCGTGAAGCCGAGGGACTTCAGCATGCCCTCCAGCATGACCTTGGTGTTCTGGTCGGCCCGGGAGCGCAGGTCGCTCGCGGCCGCCGCCTCCGCGATCTTGCCTTCGGCCAGCACGTAGAGCTCCTGCTGGTTCTGCGGGGACGACGACAGGAAGTCGGAGATCCGGTCGAAGATGCCCCGCTCTTGCGCGAAGACGTACGACCGCTTGTTGTCGAGGTTGGGCTTCTCCAGTTCGGCGTGCGGCAGCCGTACCGTCACAGTCGTGCGGTCGGGGGAGACCGTGAAGGCGTCCTTGGGCAGGGTGGAGAAGTCGACGTAGGCGTCCACGTTCCCGGCTCCCACGAAGAGCGTCCGGGAGCCCTTGATCGCGTCGGGTACGAACTTCGCGTCCTTCTCCAGGTCGACGATGACCTGGAAGTTGCCGGTCGCGGCCTCGAACCGGCTCAGGTTCTGCACCGAACGGAGCAGCGCGGGGCCGCTGCGGTCGATGGTCTGCTCGCCCAGCGGGTTGAGCCAGGACCAGGTCAGCCGGGCGCCGACCACGAGCAGCAGGACCACGAACAGCAGGCCGGCGAGCACCCGCCAGCCGCGCCGGGAGCGGCGTGCGGGGGCCCCGGCGCTCGCCGTGGCGTCGGTGGCGGCGGCGCCGGAGTCGGCCGGCGCGAACGAGGGACGGGTCTGACGGTCCACGGCGGAAATCTTCCCGGTATTCCCGCCCTCTCACCCATCGCAAGATCGATTCCTTCGAGAAGCCCTGCTTCGGCCCTCCGAAATCCGCTTTCCGCCCCGCCCGGCCCCTGGGCCCGCGTCACGGGGCGGGGGCCAGGAGCGCGCCGGGTACGCCGGCCACACCGGGGTCCTCCTGCGTGTCCTCCCGGGGGTCCGCCCCGCGGGCGCCGGTGGCGTCGCCCGTGGCGGGCCGGGCACGGTCGGTGCGTCCGGCGTCGTGCCCGGGACGCCGGTCCTTCCCCGCGCCGCCGGGAGCGCCGCCGGGGACGCCGGCGGGGACGCCACCGGGGGCACGGCCGGAGGCGCCGCCGTGACCGGGGACGCGCTCCGGCCGGGCGCGACGTTCACTCCGGGCGTCGTCCGCGCCCTGGCCGCCGTCGCCGTGAAGCCCCCCTGTCCGGCCGGGGCCGCCCTGCCCCCATGGCCGCCCACGGTCCGGCACGTTCCCGCCCTGCGCCGCCGGACCTCCGGGCCGGAGGCGGCCGGGCTGGGCAGCGCCGGGCGTGACCGGGACGGGGGACGGGTTCGCGCCGGGCTCACCCGGCCGATCGGGGGACGCCGGGTCCCCGGGCCTGCCGGTCCTTCCGGGCCGCCAGGGGTGCGGCGACCGCCCCCGGCCGCGGGACCAGGGGACGTCTCTCCGGGCGCCTGCGCCGCCCGGCATGTCCCACGACCCCGGACCACCCTGGCCCATCGGCCCCTGGCCGCCCGTCGGACCCGCCGGACCCTGACCCGTCGGACCCTGACCCGCCGGACCCTGGCCCGCGGGGCTCGCGGCGGGAGGAGACGGCCACGCCGGGACGGACGGGCTCGGGCCGGTCCACCCCATCCCGGCTCCGCCGGCGCCCGGGTCCGCGCTCGGCTCCCAGCCGGGCTCCGGGCCGACCGGCACGCCGGTGGCGACGGCCGTGCCCGGATAGGTCGGCTCGACCGGATAGTTCGGCGCGTACGTGGGGGTGGGGCTCGCCGGATAACCCGTCGCCACGGGGCCGGCGGGCTGGGAGCCGCCGCCGAAGTGCCTGCCCTGCAGCCCGCAGGAGACGAAGTCGGAGTAGAACATGCGCAGCCAGTCGCGCCGCTGGGCCTCGGTCAGTTCGGAGAACCACACGGAGGCCTGGTGGTGCTCGCGCAGCGGCCCGCCGGGCAGCGAGACGCCCCGCAGCCAGGCGACGACGATGCTCCGGTAGCCCGCGGCCGCGGTTCCCGGGCAGGGGCGGGCCAGGCGGTCGAGGAACTCGGTGGCCGCCCGCTGGGCGTACCCGGACCCGAGGTCGTCGACGTGGACGACGACCACGTCCGGCCCTGCCGGGCCCTCCTCGCCGTACGCCCGTTGCTCCACCCGGTGGAAGGCGGCCGGTGTCCCGTTCAGGCGCATCGCGAGCGCGGTGAACACGCCGGCGAGCTCCGCCAGACCCCCGCGCAGCGCCGGATGCACGCACACGGTGATCGGCCATTCCTGACACACCAGGCGCTCGCTCACGGGCATCGTCCGCGGCACGGTGACGAGCCTGGCCGCGCCGGTCCCCGCGGCCAGGACGGCGATCACCGCGGCGGCCAGCGCCAGCGTCCGCCGGGTCACCAGGGCCACCCAGCCGAGCAGCAGCGCGGTGCTGAGGCCCAGCAGCCAGAGCGTCTGGTCCGTGTACGCGGTCTCGCTGACGCCCGCGATCAGCTCGTACGGCTTCCCCGTGGCGGGGGTGAGCCGGTCGGCCCAGTTGGGCCCGGCGGCCAGCCAGGTGAACAGCCCGTACGTGCCGGCGCCCGCGATCAGCGGGACGACGACGACCGGCACGAGCCAGCCCAGGATCCAGCCGACCACGACGTACAGCCCCAGCCCGGCGACGGACATGGCGAGGCCGCCGGGCAGCAGCGGCCCGCCCTGCCCGGTCAGCGCGGCGCGCAGCCCGAGCAGCAGCACGGTCGCGCCGAAGGAGCCGGTGACGACCGCGATGATCGACAGCGGTGCGCGTGCGGCCCGCCACGGCGTCAGGACGCGGCCCCGCTCGGCGCGGCGCCTGCGGAACGCGACCCAGGCCGCGAACGCGGCTCCGAGCGGTCCCGTCAGGCGCAGCGAGCCGATGACGGCCGCCACTATGTCATCCCAGTCCATGAAACCGGGAATGAGGACGCTCCACGCGGCGACGAGCGCCAGCACGAGCAGCACGGTCGCCGCGACCAGCGCGCCGTGCCTCAGCTCACCGCGTGAACCGCCCCTATGCTCACCCACAACAGGGCGCGGCACATGGCCGCGCCGCCGAAGTCCGGCGCGCATGCGGCGCCGGGACAGCGATGCTGTCCATTGAGAATCTCCCCCGTGTCTGTGTGAGCGGTGCGCGAACCGACGCCGTTCCCCGTGGCGCTGGTTCGCCGGCCGGCCTCGCCTCGCCCGCCGTCGGACGCGTCCCCCGCGGACCCCCCTTGCCCCGGCGGGACCACCCCGGTCACCCGGGCGGCCGCGCGAGGCAAGATCCGCGAGACGTCCTCTAGCAGACGGGGTTCCCCGTGCCGCCGGGTTTGCCGCCGCCTCACCTTTCGACGTGGCAACCATAACGGAGCGTGACCCTCACGGGGGGAGTTCTGGGGTCAAGGAATGAATCCGGTTACGCTCGGTGCGCCGGTCGATCTTGGTCGGCGTCGCGCTACCGTATATCGCTGTGTCCGTTCCGCCCAGCTCAGAACCGCCGCCCACGGGTGGCCCCCGGCCGCTCAAGCTCCCGTTCGACCCGATCGAGCGGGCGGCCGAGACCTGGCGTTCGACGTTCGGGCCGTCGTCCGCCATGGCCGCCGTCACTTCGATCATGAGAGCCCATCAGATCCTGCTGGCGCAACTGGACACGCTGCTCAAGCCGTACGACCTGACCTTCGCCAGGTACGAGGCCCTCGTGCTGCTCACGTTCAGCCGGGCCGGGTCGCTGCCGCTGTCGAAGATCGGCGAGCGGCTGATGGTGCATCCGACGAGCGTGACGAACACGGTGGACCGCCTCGAACGGGCCGGCCTGGTCCGCCGCATGCGCAACCCGCGGGACGGCCGCGGCGTGCTCGCCGAGATCACCGACGAGGGCCGGGACATCGTACGGCGGGCCACGGCCGACCTGATGGACGCGGGTTTCTGCATGGGCATGTACGACGAGGCCGAGCTCGGCGAGATGTTCGGCCTGCTCAAGACCCTGCGCGTCGCCGCGGGGGACTTCAGCCCCTGACGCGGTCCTTCGCCAGCATCGCGAACGAGCCCCGGACGAGGGCCAGCAGTTCGGGCGCGGCCGCGGTCTCGTCCAGCGCGGAGCGGGGGTCGCTCGTCAGCGCGGTCACCACGTACGTCCTGCCCGCGGCGTCACGGGCGAGGAAGCCCATGGCGAGCACGCCGGGCTCGGAGCCGCCCTTGTACCAGACGGTGGGCCAGGACTTGGCGTCGAGCCGCAGCCCGGCGTCGTTGGCCGACATGGCCTCGTGGAGAGGCGGCGTGTTCAGCGCGGACAGGCCCGCGAAGGCGCGGCAGACGTCGCCGGGCGAGGCGAACCACTCCAGCCTGTCGATGTCCCTGGGCTTGTTCCACGCCTTCACCGCGGTCAGGGGCGTACGCGCGACGGTGGTGGCGAGATAGCGGTACCGCCCGGAACGGCCGAGCGACAGGTACTTCTTCGCGAGGCGGGGGTGGTCCGCGCCCTTGAGGAGGAAGAGCTCCCTGGTTGTGAGGAACGGCCGGTTCAGCGACGCGTGACGGGACCACTTGCTCATCTGGGTCTCCACCCTCGCGCGGCCGGCCTTGTCGATCAGCAGATCGGCGCCCGTGTTGTCGCTGATCGAGATCATCAGCTTGGCCGCCTCCCGTACGGAGACCGTGCTGTTGTCGGGACGGTCCTGGAGCGTGCCGCTGGGCAGGCTCTTCAGCCCGGGCCGGATGGTCAGGGGCGTGTCCCAGGAGAGCCGGCCCTTCTTGACCTGCTCGGCCGTCGCGCCCAGCACGTACAGCTTGAACATGGAACCGAGCGGCCGGGGGGTGTCCGGCGCGAGGGTGTGCACGGGACGGCAGGCGCCGTTCCCGCGGACCTCGGCCGCCAGGAATCCCACCCGGGGCGCGAGCGCACGCAGCCGCTTGTCCAGTTCGGCCCAGCTGCCCGGTGCCGGACGCTGTTCGAGGGTGAACCCGAGGCCGTCGATCCTGCCGTCGCCGTCGACGGACATGGTGATCTGGAGCCGCCCCTGCCCGGTGGTCACCAGGCCGGACAGGGAGGTGGGTGTGGCCTCGGACAGCGACTCGAGCCGCAGCCCGCCCAGGCTCTTCAGGACCTCGTTGAGCTGGGCCGGGGGAACCTGCGCGAGGAAGCCGGCGCTGAAGCGCGCCCTGATCTGGTCCTCGGGGATCGGGAGGGCCGCGGCCGCCGTCAGGAGCCAGCGCAGCTGCCCGCCCACCGGCGAGTCCGGAATCTCCGGTGTGCCGGAGGGAGCGGGAGTGGGCGCCGCGGTGGTGCCGGCGGCGGTGGCAGCCGCGGCGGCGGGGGCGGCGGTGGCCGCCACGGCGAGCGCCAGTGCCGCGCTCATGAGGGGAATCATCCTGCTGCGCATCGATCTCGGCGCGATCGGCACGAGAAAGCTCCTTCGGTAGGGGATCCGGTGCCCAAGGTGCCGTCGGCGGTTCGCCGTGGCGGCGGGCGTCCACGTGATCTCACGCTAACGATCACCGCGCGGTCCCGGCAGCCGGCCGGCCCCCGGCTCGGGGCTGCGGGGAGCCGCACCGAATGTGAGGACAACCTCATAGACGGCGGACGCGCCGGCCCGCCACGATGCCTGGCATGAAGTCCACGGCAGCGGCCCGGCCGCTCGCGGCGGGCATGGCCGCCGTCGCCGCCGCCGGGATCGTCGCCGGCGCGCTGCTCGAGACGGGGCTGCCGGCCCCCGCGTCACAGTGGGCGTTCCTGGTGATCGCCCTGCTCCTGCCCGCCCTCGGCTGGCTGATCGCCGCGCGGCGGCCGGACAACGCCTACGGCTGGCTGCTTCTGGCGGCCGCGGACTGTATGGGGCTGGGCGGGCTCGGGGTCGGCCTGCTGATCCGGCTCGGCCCGGAGCCGCACCAGCCGGTCGTCGTCGCCGCCGTGCTGAGCTCGCTGTTCCCGGTCTTCTATGGCCTGTCGTGGGTGTTCGTGCCGCTCCTGTTCCCCGACGGCAGGCTGCCGTCACGGCGCTGGCGCGTCGTCGCGGTCACCGGGGCCGCGGCGGTCGCCGCGCACTGGCTGGGCGTGCTGTTCCTGCCCGGCGGTTACCCGGGCGGGATCACGCACGCCAACCCCCTCGCGCTGCGGGGACCGCTCGGCGTCGTCGCCGGGTTGCTCACGCTGGTGGGCCAGGTCGTCACCTTCCTGCTGGCGCTGGTCGTGCTGGGGAGCCTCCTCGCCCGGCTGCGGCGCAGCCGCCCGCCCGAGCGGGGCCGGCTCGGCTGGATGGTGGCGGGCCTGCTCGCCAACCTCGGCGCCTTCGTCGTGATCGCGCTCGCGGGGGCCTCGGAGACGTACGACGCCGCCGACGCCGTCGGGGTGCTGGGCGTGGTGGGGGCGCTGCCCGCCGCCATCGGCGCCGCCGTGCTGCGGCACAACCTGCTCGACATCCGGGTCGGGGTGCGGGGCTCTCGCCTGTATCTCGTGTTCGACGTCCGCCCGACGGTCGACGAACTGCTGTCCCGCCTCGGACCCGAGCTGGAGGAGGCCGAGCCGGTCGAGCAGCTCGGCAGGCTGGCGCAGGCGGTGCGGACGGGCCTGGACGCCCGCTGGGCCGCAGTGGAGCTGGCGGACGGCACCCGCGTCGTGGCGGGGGAGGAGCGGGGCGACGCCGTGCTCACGGTCCCGGCCGGGCTGGGGCGCATCACCTGCGGGCCCAAGGCGGCGGGGCGGCTGACCCGCGACGACCGGCGGCTGCTCGCCGCCCTCGCCGTGCCGGTCGGGCTCGCCATCCGCAGCGCGGCGCTCGCCGCCCGGCTCGTGAACGCCCAGGAGGCCGAGCGGCGGCGGATCGAGCGCAACATCCATGACGGCGCGCAGCAGCAGCTCGTGGCGCTGATCGCGGGGCTGGAGCTGGCCCGCGCGACGGGTGGCGGGGCCGAGTCCCTGGCCCTGCTGCGGGAACAGGCCCGCCAGGCGCTGGCGGACCTGCGGGAGCTCGCGGCCGGGATCCATCCCTCCGTGCTGAGCCAGGGCGGTCTGGTGGAGGCCGTGGAGGGACGCTGCTCGGGCCTGCCGGTCGCGACCACCGTGACGGCCGACCCGGCCCTGCGCACCCGCAGGTTCCCGGACGAGATCGAGGGAGCGATGTATTTCGTGGTCAGCGAGGCGATCGCCAACGCGCTCAAGCACGCGGGGGCGTCGCGGATCGAGGTGCGGCTCCGGCACGAGGGCGGCCGGCTCCAGGCGTCCGTCACCGACGACGGGACGGGGTTCGATCCCCGGGCCGTGGCACGCCGCGGGCTGGCCACGCTGGCCGACCGCATGGCGGCGCTCGGCGGAGGTCTGGAGACGACGGCCGGACCCGGAGAGGGAACGCGGGTGCGCGCCTGGGTGACCGCCGATGCCTGAACGTCCCTCCGCGGAGCCCGCCGCCGAAAGGGAACCGCGCAGGCTGCGCGCCCTGGTCGCCGACGACCACTACCTCGTACGGGAGGGCACCCGGCAGTTGCTGGAGAGCTCGGGGGAGGTCGCGGTCGTCGGGGCGCCGGGGAGCGCCGCGGAGCTGGTCGACGCGGCCAGGCGGCTCGGTCCCGACGTGATCGTCACCGACATCCGCATGCCGGGCGAGGGCTGGCGTCCGGGGTTCGAGGGGATCGACGCCGCCCACCGGATCCGCGCGGAGGCTCCCCGCGTCGGCGTCGTCGTGCTGTCGCAGTACGCCGACTCGATCTACGCGTTCGAACTGTTCAAGGACGGCACGGAAGGTCTCGCGTACCTGCTGAAGGACCGGGTGGGGGACCTCGACGAGCTGCTCGGCGCGATCCGCTCGGTCGCCGCGGGCGGCTCGGTCATCGACCCCAAGGTGGTGGAGGGGCTGCTGGCGCGCCGCGCCGTACGAGGAGAGCGGGAGGCGTTCACGCCCCGCGAGCGTGACGTGCTGCGCGAGATGGCACGGGGCAGGTCCAACGGCGGCATCGCGCGGGCGCTGTCCCTGTCGATCTCCGCCGTGGAGAAGAACGTGAATTCGATCTTCCTGAAGCTGGGGCTGGAAGCCAGCCCGGACATCCACCGCCGGGTCGCCGCGGTCCTCGCCTATCTCGGCGGTTCGTGATCGGCTCCGACCGGGTGGGCCGGTGGCGCACCACCGCGTGGGGTGCGCCACCGGCAGGCAGGGCTAACGGCCGACGGCGCGCAGGGCGTCGACGATGCCCCTGCCGTAGAAGCCGTTGTCGTCGGCGGCGCCCTCACAGGTGTGCGTGGCGGTCGCCGTGGTGCCGTCCGGCAGGTGGCGGGTGTAGGTGTAGGCGGGCGGGTTCGGGCAGGGCGTCCTGGTGGCCGTGCCCTTGAGGATCGCCTCGACCTTGCCGGGGTCCATCGTCAGGCCGCCGCGGGCGCGGTCGCGCTGGCCGTACCGGCTGACGATCAGCGCCGCGACGCCGGCCGCGCGCGGCGAGGCCATCGAAGTGCCCTGCAGGTACTGGTAGTAGGCGCAGACCGAGCCCTTGCAGTCCTTCACCACGTACGGCACCGTCGGGTCGCCGTTCTCGTCGATCTCCTCGTTGGCGACGGCGAGCGCCTTGGGATAGGCCGAGAGCGTGGCCTTGGTGATGTCCCTCGTGTTGCCGGGGGTGTCGTAGACGTCGCCACCGGGCGAGGCCACGTCGACGTAGCCGTTGCCGTAGCTCGAGTAGTAGGCCTTCCGCTTGCTGATCCCGGTCGAGGAGACCGCGATCACGTGCTCGGACTCGTTCGGCAGCGAGACGCAGGACGGGGGAATGGTCCGGGTCCGCTCCGTCTGCTGGCCGGGGAAGGTGGCGTAGTCGGGGCTGCCGCCGTCGACGTTCGTCTTGGTGTAGTCGATCGCCTCGTTGCCCGCCGCGCTGACGAGCGTCACGCCGCGCGCGTGGGCGTAGTCGATCGCCCGCTGGGTGGCGGCGATGTACAGCCGCTGCTGGGCCTGCTCCTCGGGGCTGTCGGCCGGGTTGTCGGCGCAGTTGAACAGCCACGGGTCGATGTAGTAGCTCATGTTGACCACGTCGACGCCGATGTCGCCCGCGTAGGTGAGGGCGTCGACGGTGGGCTGGAGGAAGAAGTAGCCCGAGTCCTGGCCGGCCCGCAGGTTCACGATCGTCACCTTCGGCGCGACGCCCGAGACGCCCAGCTTGTTGATGGGCGAGGCGATCGACGAGGCGACGTGGGTGCCGTGGCCGTCCTCGTCCACGTCGTTCGGGTCGGTGCAGGAGCCGTCGGGGTCCTCCTCACACGGCCCGTCGATGGGGGTGCCGTTCGCGTCGGCGGGCAGGTCGACGGTGAAGTTCCGGCTCAGCCTGCGGTCGAAGTTCGGCGCGATGTCGGGGTGCGAGCCGTCGACGCCGGTGTCGAGGATGCCGACGAGAACGCCCTTGTCCCCCTGCTCGTACCTGTGGGCCTGGTCCGCGTGGATCTGCTTCATGTCCCACTGCAGGTCGGCCAGCGGCTCGTCCTTGACGTTGCGACCCCACTTGGGGCCCGTGGCGCCGCCCCGGCCCTCCTTCTCCACCGCCTTGTTCTTGGCCGCCTGCGTCACGGCCTTCCTCGCGGCGGCGGACGCCTTCGCGTCGTCCGGCGCGGTGCCGATCACCTGGTTGCGCGCGACCCCTTCGATGGCCGCCGAGCCCTGCAGCGCGTTCGCGAAGTCGGGGTTGGCGGTGCTGACCGTGGCCAGCCCGACCTGCGTGTTCACCTTGACGACGCTGCCGCCGGCCGCTTCGATCGCCTTCTGGGCGTCCGCCGCGGCCGCGCCTTCCTTGTACAGAACCACGTATTCGGTCTGGGACGCCGCTCCGGCGGCCGCGGGTACGGCCTGCGCGGGTGGGGCGAGGGTTGCCGCCACCATCGCCGCGGTCGCGGCGACGACTGTCAAGCGCTTCACATCCACCTCCGTGTGGACTTCAAGGGCGCTGACCATGTTTGAAGATTTCTCGGTCCTGTCAAAGGTCCGTGGTAATTCGCGACCAACGTGTGACATGACCGCCGTGGAGGCGGGCGGTCAGTGGGGGAGGGTGCTGGCCGGATTTACTAGGACGTCCTAGTATCTTCTCGGAGAGTGAGACACGGGGAGGGACGCATGGAGCCGGACGCGACGGGCGCCGAGGCGATCGAGGCGATCGAGGCGGGCAGGGCCCGATGGCAGGCGCGGTACGACGCCGCCTTCAAGCGGGATCGCGAGTTCCGCACGCTGTCGGGACTGGACGTGGACCCCGTCTACGGGCCCTCCGGGGACGACCCCCGGTTCGGGCGCATCGGCTGGCCGGGCGAGTTCCCCTTCACCCGCGGCCTGTACGCCACCGGCTACCGCGGCCGGCCCTGGACCATCCGGCAGTTCGCCGGGTTCGGCAACGCCAGGCAGACCAACGAGCGCTACAAGATGATCCTCGGCGCCGGAGGCGGCGGCCTGTCGGTGGCGTTCGACATGCCGACGCTCATGGGGCGCGACTCCGACGACCCCCGTTCGCTCGGAGAGGTGGGCCACTGCGGCGTGGCGATCGACTCGGCCCTCGACATGGACCTGCTGTTCGACGGCATCCCGCTCGGCGACGTCACCACGTCCATGACCATCAGCGGGCCCGCCGTACCGATCTTCTGCATGTACGTGGTGGCGGCCGAGCGGCAGGGCGTGCCGATCGGGAAGCTGAACGGCACCCTCCAGACGGACATCTTCAAGGAGTACATCGCGCAGAAGGAGTGGCTGTTCGCCCCCGAGCCGCACCTGCGGCTGATCGGCGACCTCATGGAGTTCTGCGCCGCCGAGATCCCCGCGTACAAGCCGCTGTCGGTGTCGGGATACCACATCCGCGAGGCCGGGGCCACGGCCGCGCAGGAGCTGGCCTTCACCCTGGCCGACGGCTTCGGCTACGTCGAGCTGGGCCTGTCGCGCGGGCTCGACGTGGACGTGTTCGCGCCAGGCCTGTCGTTCTTCTTCGACGCGCACATCGACTTCTTCGAGGAGATCGCGAAGTTCCGCGCGGCGCGGCGCATCTGGGCCCGCTGGATGCGCGACGTGTACGGCGCCCGCACGGAGAAGGCGCAGTGGCTGCGCTTCCACACCCAGACGGCCGGGGTGTCGCTGACCGCGCAGCAGCCGGACAACAACATCGTCCGCACCGCGATCGAGGCGCTGGCGGCCGTGCTCGGCGGCACGAACTCGCTGCACACGAACGCGCTGGACGAGGTGCTCGCGCTGCCGTCGGAGAAGGCCGCCGAGATCGCGCTGCGCACCCAGCAGGTGATCATGGAGGAGACGGAGGTCGTCAACGTCGTCGACCCGCTGGGCGGCTCCTGGTACGTCGAGGCGCTGACCGACCGGCTGGAGGCAGAGGCGGAGAAGATCTTCGCGAGGATCCGCGAGATGGGCGGCGACGGCACGATGACCGCCGGCATCCTGCGGGGCATCGAGGACGGCTGGTTCATGTCGGAGATCGCCGAGTCGGCCTTCGACTACCAGCGCAAGCTGGAGAAGGGCGACAAGCGGATCGTCGGCGTCAACTGCCACACCGCGACCGTGGAGCAGCCGCTGGAGATCCTGCGGATCAGCCACGAGGTCGAGGTCGAGCAGCGTGAGGCGCTGGCCGCGCGGCGCGCCGCGCGGGACCGGAAGGCCGTCGACGCGGCGCTGGCCGCCCTGCGGGCCGCCTCCAAGGGCGACGACAACATGATCCCGCCCATGCTGGAGGCCGTACGGGCCGAGGCCACGCTGGGCGAGATCTGCGACGTCCTGCGCGAGGAGTGGGGCACCTACTCCGAGCCCGCCGCCTTCTAGACGCCCTCCAGCGAGGCGACGCGGTCGAGGAGGGACTCCAGGGTCTTGTCGTCGGTGGCGGGGGCGATGACCGTCACCCGCAGGTGGCGTACGCCGCCGACCTCGGCCGAGGTCAGGTGGAAGGAGCCCTCCTCGAGCAGCGTCTCGCGGATCGCGGCCTGGTCGCCGTCGCCGTAGCGGAAGCAGACGATGTTGCTCTCCGGCTCGTACGGGCAGTGGAAGCCGGGCCGCTCGCGGGCCAGCTCCCAGAAGCGGTGCGCGGTGGCGTACCGCCCCGCCACGTGCTCACCGAGGCCCCGCTCGCCCCGCCAGGCCAGGTTGAGGAACACCTTCAGCCCGAGCGCGGCCTTGGTGCACTCCACGGTCCTGCCGATCAGGTCGAACCCCTGGTCGCCGTAGAACAGGTAGCTGGCCTGCTGCCGGAACGCGGCGTCCAGGTCGCCCTCGCGCCGGACGAGCACGGCGGCCGCGAGGCCGGAGGTGCGCAGCATCTTGTGGGCGTCCCAGATGACCGAATCGGCCAGCTCGACGCCGTCGAGCAGGTGACGATGCTCCTCGCTGAGCAGCGCCGACGCTCCGTGCGCGCCGTCCACGTGGAACCACAGCCCCTGACCGGCGCAGAACTCGCCGATCGGCCGCAGGTCGTCGTACAGGCCGGTGCCGGTGGCGCACGCGGCGGCGACCAGGGCCATCGGCCGGCGGCCGGCCCGCCGCGCCCGGTCGAGCCCCTCGGGCAGCCGCGCCACGTCGATCCTGCCCAGGTCGTCCACGTCGAGCGGCACGACCGCGCGCTCGCCCAGGCCGAGGATCGCCGCCGCTCGCGTGATCGAGTAGTGCGCCGACGGCGGCGCGAGGACGGCGAGATCGCCGGGCACGCCCTCGGCCCACGCGTCCGGGGCGGCGGCGGCCCGCGCCGCGAGCAGCGCGGTCAGGTTGGCCAGCGACCCGCCGTGGGTGAACACGCCGCCGCCCTCGGGGAAGCCGACCTTGCCGAGCATCCAGCGCAGCACCTCGAACTCGACCGTCGCCGCGGCGGCCCCCATCTCGTAGATCGCCATGGGGTTGTTGATCGCGCCGTGGACGAAGTCGGCCAGTGCGGCGGGGAAGTCGGGCGCGGCCGTCTGATGGGCGAGGTAGGCCGGATGGTGCAGCCGCGTTCCCTCCACGAGATAGGCGTCGAGCCACTCCCGGTAGGTCTCCGGCGTCATGCCCCCCTCCCGGATCCACCGGGCGAGCCCGAGCCGCCCGGCCAGCTCAGCGGGGGGTCTGCGGCGGATCACCGGCACCGTACCGCCCTGGCTCTCCCGCACGTACGCGGCGAGCCCGTGCACGGTCACCTCGGCGGCGTGGACGAAGTCGTCGATGTCCCAGGTGTGATTCGGTGTCATGCCCGAATAATGGCTCTGCCGGGCGTCAGTCCGCCACGAACGCCGAATCGAGGAAGGAACAGGCCCGTGACCGCCGAACTGGATTCGATCGACAGGAAGATCCTCGACCTGCTGCAGAAGGACGCGCGGCTGCCCAACAAGGATCTCGCCGAGCGGGTCGGCGTCGCCCCCTCCACCGCGCTCGAACGCGTGCGGTCGCTGCGCCGGCGGGGGCTGATCACGGCCTTCCGCGCGGAGGTCGACACGCAGGCGCTCGGACGGCCGCTGGAGGCGCTGCTGGCGCTGCGCGTGCGGCCCCACACGAGCCAGCTCGTGGACCCGCTCCGGGCGTTCGTGCTCGGGCTCCCCGAGACGATCGCGCTGTTCCACGTGGCCGGCCCGCAGGATTTCCTGGTGCACGTCGCGGTGCCCGACGCCGATCACCTGCACCGCATGATCCTCGAGCGGATCCTGGTCCGGCCGGAGATCGTCCATCTCGAGACGACGCTGATCTTCCGTACCGAGCGCAGGACCGTCCAGGGCCCGGTCGGCTGAAGGGGGTTGTCTCAGGCGCCCACGGTCCCGTCGACGCCCTCGCGCAGGAGGTCGGCGTGGCCGTTGTGCCGGGCGTACTCGTGGATCATGTGCAGCATGACCAGCCGCAGCGACACCTCCTCGCCCCACCGCGGCTGGTAGGCGGTGACGTCGAGCGACTCGGCCGCGCGCTCGATCCTGCGGGAGTGCTCGACCTCCGCCTGCCAGGCGGTGAACGCCTCCGCCCCGGTGGACCCGCTCGGGTCGTAGGCCGCCTGGTAGTCGCCCTCCTCCGACCAGACGAGCGGCACGTCCTCCTCGCCGATCACGCGGCGGAACCACGTGCGCTCGACCTCGGCCATGTGCCGCACCAGACCGAGCAGCGAGAGCGTCGACGGCGGCATCGACCTGCGGCGCAGCTCCTCGTCCGACAGGCCGTCGCACTTCAGCGCGAGCGTCGCCCGGTGGTAGTCGAGGAAGGCGCGCAGCATCTCCCGCTCACCCCCGGTGGTCGGCGGCCCGACGCGTTCCACGGCCATGTCCTGCTCCCTCCGGGTGGCGAACGTGCGCTGTTCACCCTACGGCGGACGCGAGTCCGCTTCGATCCGGCGGAGGAACCGCGGCGGGGACGCACGGATCACGCGGGCGCGTACGGCAGGATTGGGGGTATGGCAGCGGAGTTCTCTCGACCTGGATCGCTCTACGGCGCCGTGGACCTCGGCGCGCGCAAGCAGGCACTCGAGGCCCAGGCGCGGCGTGAGGCCGCAGGGCCGGCCGGAGCCGCCTCGGCGGAGGTCATCGAGGTGACCTCGGCCACCTTCAACGCCGACGTGGTGGAGCGCTCGCTGAGCGTTCCCGTGATCGTCGAAGCGACGGTGACCAGGGCCGAGCAGGTCCGGCAGTTCAGCGGCGTGATGGAGAAGCTGGCCGCGGAGGCGGCCGGCGCGTGGGTGCTGGCGAGGGTGGACGTGGAGGCCGACCCGCAGCTCGCCCAGGCGCTGCGGATGCGCGCGGTGCCCACCGTCTACCTGGCCTTCCAGGGGCAGCTCATGCCCCTGTTCGAGGGCCCGTTGCCGGAGTCGCAGCTCCGGCAGGCGCTGGCGCAGGTGTTCGAGCAGCTCGGCCTGGAGCCGGCCGCGCCGGGCGAGGGCCAGCCCGCCGAGCCGCCGGTCGACCCCGAGCTCCTGGCGGCCGAGGAGGCCGTGGAGAAGGGCGATCTGGACGCCGCCGCCGCGGCGTACGAGCGCCTGCTGGCGAGGTCGCCGTCGGACGAGGACGCCAAGATCGGGCTCGCGGGGGTCGGGCTGCTGCGGCGCACGCAGGACCTCGACCCGGCCGACGTGCTGCGCCGGGCCTCCGAGAACGCCGACGACGTGGACGCGCAGACTCAGGCCGCGGATCTGGAGATGGCCGGCGGCCGGGTGGACGAGGCGTTCGACCGGCTCATCGCGCTCGTGCGGCGCACCCGGGGCGCGGACAGGGACAAGGCGCGGGTCCACCTGCTCGGCCTGTTCGACGCGCTGCCCGCCGACGATCCCTCGGTTACGCGCGCGCGCAGGGCGCTGGCCAGCGCGCTCTTCTGACCGGTTCCGGCCGCGCCCGCCGCCCCTTTTGGGGGTACGGCGGCGCGCGGCCCCCGGGCGAAGTGTGAGGTGAACAGCACGGGTCCGGGCTGAAACACCCGGCGGAGGATGGCACGATGGATAGCACCCATGAGCCGTCCAGCCGGATGCGCGAGCGCGGCCGCCACGCGGAGGCCGCGCCCAACTGGAGCAGCCGGGCGAGCACGGCCAGGCAACACCCGCAAAGGAGCGGATAGACGTGGCCACCGTGCCCAGCGTGTCCTACTCGATCACTGTGCGCCTCGAGGTGCCCGCAGGGGGCAAGGCGGTAAGCCTGCTCACCCATGCGGTGGAGAACGCGGGCGGCGTGGTGACCGCCCTCGACGTGACCAACGCGGGTCACGAGAAGCTCCGCATCGACGTGACGTGCGCGGCCAAGGACGCCGACCACGTGCAGGCGATCGTGGACAGCCTCGGCGCGGTCGAGGACGTCGCCATCCACAAGGTCTCCGACCGGACCTTCCTCATGCACCTCGGCGGCAAGATCGAGATGCAGTCGAAGGTCCCCCTGCGCAACCGCGACGAGCTCTCGATGGCGTACACCCCGGGTGTGGCCCGGGTCAGCCTGGCGATCGCGCGCAACCCCGAGGACGCCCGCCGCCTCACGATCAAGCGGAACTCCGTCGCCGTCGTCACCGACGGCTCGGCCGTCCTCGGGCTCGGCAACATCGGCCCCGCCGCCGCGCTGCCGGTGATGGAGGGCAAGGCCGCCCTGTTCAAGCGGTTCGCCGGCATCGACGCCTGGCCCATCTGCCTCGACACCCAGGACGTGGACGAGATCGTCGCGACCGTGCGCGCCATCGCGCCGGGCTTCGGCGGCATCAACCTGGAGGACATCTCGGCGCCGCGCTGCTTCGAGGTGGAGCGGCGGCTGCGTGAGCTGCTCGACATCCCCGTCTTCCACGACGACCAGCACGGCACCGCCATCTGCGTGCTCGCCGCGCTGACGAACGCGCTCAAGGTCGTCGGCAAGGAGCTGTCCGAGGTGCGGATCGCGATGGCCGGCGCCGGCGCGGCCGGCACCGCCGTCCTGCGCCTGCTGCTGGCGGCGGGGGCGCGCAACGTCATCGTCTGCGACTACCTGGGCGCGGTGCACCTCGGCCGCGACGACCTCGACGACTCGCTGCGGTGGATCGCCGAGCACACCAACAGCGAGGGGTACGGCGGTGACCTGCGCGGCGCGGTCAAGGGCGCCGACGTCTTCATCGGCGTCTCCGCGCCGGGAATCCTCACCGGGGACGACGTCGCCGCCATGGCGAAGGACGCGGTGGTGTTCGCGCTGGCCAACCCCGAGCCGGAGGTCTCCCCCGACGACGCCCGCGAGCACGCGGCGGTCGTGGCGACGGGCCGGTCGGACTACCCCAACCAGATCAACAACGTGCTCGCGTTCCCGGGCGTGTTCCGCGGCCTGCTCGACGCCCAGGCGGACGGCGTCACGCCGGAGATGCTCCTGGCTGCGGCGCGGGCGCTGGCCGCGGTCGTGACGAGCGAGGAGCTCGGCCCGAACTACATCATCCCGAGCGTCTTCCACCCCGACGTGGCCAACGCCGTGGCGGCCGCCGTACGGGAGTCGGCCGGGGGCAGGGCGCGCGGCTTCACCGAGGCCTGACCCTCTCGGTCCCGCACGGTGACCACGCCGTCGCGATAAGTAATATGACGCGGCGAACCGGGGTCGGCGTACACGAATCCGCAATCCTCCCTCATGATGGGATGTATGGCGGAAGCGATCTACGTCGGCGGGTTGCTCGTAGCGACGCCACTGCTCGACGACCCCAACTTCCGGCGTAGCGTGGTGCTCGTCCTGGAGCACGACGAAGACGGCGGCACTCTGGGCGTGGTGCTCAACCGGCCCAGCGAGATCGCCGTGACTCAGGTTCTGCCCTCCTGGGACGCCCTGGTCACGGGTCCTCCGGTGCTGTTCGAGGGCGGCCCGGTGCAGACGGACAGCGCGCTCGCACTGGCCGTCGTGCTCAGCGGCGAAGAGCCTCTCGGCTGGCGCCGGCTGCAGGGCCGGGCCGCGGTCTCGCGCCTCGGCACGGTGGACCTGGACGCGCCCCCGGAGATCCTCGCGGGGGAGATCTCCCAAATGCGGATCTTCGCGGGCTACGCGGGCTGGACCGCCGGGCAGCTCGAGAACGAGCTTCAGGAGGGCGCCTGGTACGTCGTGGACTCCGAGCCGGGGGACACCTTCCATCCGAACCCGGCGACGCTCTGGCGCACCGTGTTACGCAGGCAGAAGGGGGATCTCGCGCTCGTCGCGACCTTCCCGGACGACCCCCTGCTCAACTGACCCCGGCGCGCCCCGCTCCGAAGGCGGGCGGAGACACGCGGGGGCCGGGCGCGGGGAGCGCGCCCGGCCGTGGGTGAGAGCCGTTGTGGATGAGAAGCAGCGGCGGAAGAAAGCAGCTGTGGATGAAAGCAGCTGTGGGTGAGAGCCGCTGTGGGTGAGAGCCGATGTGGGTGGCAGCCGCGTTTCAGCTCGCGGTGCAGCTCACCGCGGGCACCGAGTTGGTGCCGTTCCAGGAGCCGAGGAACCCGAACGAGGTGGACGCCCCGGCGCCGAGGCCGCCGTTGTAGCTCACGTTCTTGGCGGTGATCGACGATCCGCTCGACGTGACCGTGGCGTTCCACGCCTGGGTGATCGTCTGGCCGTTGGTGTAGGTCCAGGTCACGGTCCAGCCCGAGATGGCACTGGAGCCGGCCTTGACGGTCACCTCACCCTGGAAGCCGCCGCCCCACTGGTTGCTGACCTTGTAGGTCGCCGAGCAGCCCTTGGCGCCGCCGCTCGGGGACGCGCTGGGGGAGGCACTGGGGGAGGCACTGGGCGACGCGCTCGGGGAGGCGCTGGGGGACACCGACGGGCTGGGGGACGGGCTCACCGGCGGCTGACCGCTGTAGATCGTCGCCTCCTTGGCGGTCGACTTGATGCCGTTGGCGCCGTTGAAGAGCCGCTGGCCCCACGAGGTGAGCTGGCTGACGTTGAAGTTCGTCACCTGGTCCAGGTATTCGACGCCGCCGCCGTTGCCGCTCCACGACCAGCCGAGGTAGCCGACGCCCCGCGACTGGGCCTGCGCCATGATCGTGTCCTCGTCGGGGTCGCCGTCCGAGTGCATGTTGCCGAACTCGCCGATCACGAGCGGCAGCCCGGCGGTCTGGAACGCCTGGAGGTAGGCGGTGACCTCGGCCGCCGTGTCGAAGACGCCGTACATGTGGATCGAGAAGACGGTGTTCTTCTGGGGGTCGGTGTCGAAGACCGAGGCGGCGTTGTCCCGCATGACGAACTGCCAGTCCTGGCCCCAGTTGGGCGCGTCGACCATCAGCATGTGCTGGAATCCGGCCGCCCGCATCCTGGTGATCGCGTTTTTGGTCGCGCTGGTCCAGGCGGACGGGTTGTTGTTGCCGTACGGCTCGTTGCCGATGTTGATGACGACGTAGTTCTCCTGGCCGGTCAGCACGCTCTTGAGGCCGATCCAGTAGTCGACCGCCTGCTCGAGCGTGTACGCGCCGCTCTGCTCGCCGTAGCCGGTGGTGTCGTGGTTCTCGAGCACGCAGATTAACCGGTTCTGCTTACACAGCGAGATGACGTTGGAGACGTCGCTCGCCGAGTTGGCCGTCCAGCGGCCGCCGCTGAGCACGACGCGGACGGTGTTCGCGCCCAGGGACTTGATGTTCGCGAACGAGCTCGTCTGGCTCGCGTACCAGGTGTGCGCGTGGCTGGTGCCCCGCATGATGAACGGGTTCCCGTTGGCTTCGAGGATCTTCGTGCCGCTGACGTGGAGTCCGGTGGCGGCCTGCGCGCTCTGGGCCATCGCGATCACCGACATCAGGAGGGCGAGGACGGCCGCGCCCGCGGCGATGAAACGTGTTCTCATTCTGTACCTCGGGTGGGGGGATCGGCGCCGGTGGGAGCGCCGAACGCACCATAGACAGGGGGAGCCGGAACCGTACAGCGAGCGCCCTCCGAGGCGATGGCCATCGCTTTGCTCCAACTGAACCGGTTCTGCTGTGGGGGCCACCCGGACCAGCGCGATCTCCCCTCGGTGGCTCTCGCCGGAGCCGTGAAACACCGATGAAACGTTCACCTGCCGGCGCTGCCGCCTCGCGGCGGTGTGGGGCGTGGGGGTGGGCTGGCCTGGCCTGTGGCGGTGGGCGGGGAGATCTGTAGGGTCGGCTGTCGTGCCCGGTTCCGATGCGTGTGGTTTCGATGTGCCCGCTGCCGATGTGCCCGCTGCCGCTGTGCCCGGCCGTGATGCGCCCGGCTCCGCCACGCCCAGTCCTGCCGCGTCCGACATCGCCGTGCCCGCGGCGGGCTGGGCGCCTCCCGGCGCCGTACGGTTCGCCGGCGGCGTGCCGGTCGCCCTGGTGGCGCCCGGCGCGGGGCTGGCGTCACTGCCCGCGGCCCTCGGCGACATGGTCACGTTGCGCCATGTCGATTTGGACGGGAACGCGCTCACGACGGTGCCCGGCTGGATCGCGCGTCTGGAGCGGCTGCGGGTCCTGCTGCTCTACGGCAACCGGATCGCGGCGCTCCCGCCGGAACTGGGCCGCCTCGTGTCGCTTGAACATCTCGGCGCCGGGCACAACGCGCTGACCACGGTTCCGGACACGCTGTGGCGGCTGACCCGGCTGCGGTCGCTCGTCCTGGCGGAGAACGAGATCACGGACCTTCCTCCCGGCCTGGCCCGCCTCCGCGAGCTGCGCATGCTCGACCTGGGCCACAACCGGCTGCGCGAGGTGCCCGTGGAGATCGGGGACCTGCCCTGCCTCACGGACTACCTCTACCTGAGCGACAACGGCTTCACGTCGGTGCCCGCCTCGCTGGGGCGGCTCGACCGGCTCGGCTATCTCAACCTCGCCGAGAACCGGCTGGCCGCGCTGCCCGAGACGATCGGCGGCATGGCCGGCCTGCACGAGTTGCGCGTCCAGGACAACCGGCTGACCGCGCTGCCGGAGACGATCGGACGCCTGAGCGGGCTGCGCGAACTTCATCTGAAGAACAACCGCCTCGCGGCGCTGCCCGAGTCGATCGGCGGGCTGCGCGCGCTGCGCCACCTGGATCTGCGGGGCAATCCCCTGGAACGGCTGCCCGACTCCGTGGTCCGCCTGACGGCCCTGACCCATCTGGACCTGCGGGCGACCCGTCTCCGCACACTGCCCGACGGGCTGGCGGAGCTGCCCCGGCTGGAGAAACTCGACCTGCGCTGGGTCAAGTTCGACCAGGTGCCCGGCTGCGTCCGCCCGCTGCGCGAGCGAGGGTGCGTCGTCCTGCTCTGAGCCTGCTCTGTGCTTCTCTGCGCCATCTCTGTGCCTGCTCTGTGCCTGCCCTGTGCCTGCCCTGTGCTTCTCTTGGTGGTGCTGACGTCAGCTCGCGGCCGACGCCGGCTCCGCCTCCGCCTGACCGGGGCGTACGGGCAGGTCCCAGCCGGGACGCAGGGAGCGCTCGGCCAGCGTGAGCAGGTCCTCGTACCGGCGTGCCAGGCCGTTGAGATCCTCCGTGGGCCCGTTCATGCAGAGCAGCCCGATGCTCACGAAGACCGAGACGACGAGCTGGGACTGCAGGTCGTCGGGCGCCGTTCCCATCCTGCGGGCCACCTCGGCGACCAGCCTGCGCTCGTTCTCCCTGATCAGCCGCATGGCGCCCGCGAGCAGGGACGGAGTGGTGTGGACGAGCCGCTGGGCCTTCAGGATCCTGCCCGCCTCGGCGCCGTCGATCTCTCGTAGGATGCTCAGCATCGCGCGCATCGACTGACTCAGCGCGGTGAACGGCGACTCCGACCACGGCCGTGCGACCAGTTCGGCGAGGAACATCTCCTGCTCGTCGGCGGTCAGAGAGAGCGCCACGTCCTCCTTCGAGGCGAAGTAGCGGAAGAAGGTCCTGGGCGAGACCTCCACTTCGGCCGCGATCTGGTCGATCGTCGTCGCCTCGTAGCCCTGGGAGAGGAAAAGGTCGAGGGCCGCGTCGATCAGGGCGTCCCGCGTCCGCTGCTTCTTGCGCTCACGCAGACCCACGGCGGTCACCTCCTCGAAACCATCGGTTCACGTACTGCCACATGTCACCGTATGTCGGATAAAAGGATTTGTCATCTGTCATCGACTGACATAAATTACTGCGGGTCTACTCGGTGTTGCTAAGGGGGAACCTCCATGACTCAAGCCGTATCGGCGGTGGACGCCGACGCGCCTCCAGGGCGGGGCCAGGGCCATCCGTGGCTCACGCTGCTCGCCGTCTCGCTCGGCGTCATCATGGTCATGCTCGACGGCACGGTCGTGGCGATCGCGAACCCGGTCATCCAGGTCGAACTCAAGGCGACACTGGCCGACCTGCAGTGGGTGACCAGCGGTTACCTGCTCGCGCTGGCGGTCTTCCTGATCACGGCCGGCAAGCTCGGCGACCTCTTCGGCCACAAGCGGGTCTTCCTGATCGGCGTCGCCGGCTTCGCGCTGACCTCGCTCGCCATCGGTCTGTCGTCCTCGATCGGCATGCTGATCGCGCTGCGCGTGCTGCAGGGACTGTTCGGCGCGCTGCTGCAGCCCGCCGCGCTCGCGTTGCTGCGATCGGCCTTCCCCGGCGAGAAGCTGAACATGGCCATGGGCGCGTGGGGCGCGATCATCGGTCTGTCGAGCGCGGGCGGCCCGATCATCGGCGGCCTGCTGGTGGAGAACGTGAGCTGGCAGTCGGTGTTCTTCATCAACGTGCCGGTCGGCGTGGTGGCTCTGGCGTTCGGGCTGTGGGCGCTGCGGGAGAGCAAGGCCAAGACGCTGTCCAGGGTCGACTGGCTCGGCGTCGTGCTGCTGTCCGGTGCGATGTTCGCGCTGGTGTGGGCCATCATCAAGGCTCCCGAGTGGGGCTGGGGCGACGCCAGGACGCTCGGCTTCCTCGCCGCCGCCGTGGTCGTCGGGGCCGTATTCCTGTTCTGGCAGTCGAAGGCGCGTGAGCCGCTGCTGCAGCTGAGCCTGTTCCGCAACGCCTCGGTCTCGATCGGGACCGTCCTCATGATCCTCATGTCGTTCGCGATGTTCGGCGCGATGTTCTTCCTCACGTTCTTCTTCCAGGGTGTGCACGGGCTCACGCCGCTCGACTCCGGCCTGCGGATGCTGCCCATGAGCGCCGGCATGATCGTCGCCTCGCCCATCGCGGGCATTCTCATCGGCAAGCTCGGTCCGAAGATCACCATCGCGGGCGGCATGGTGATCGCGGCCGTCGCCATGTTCCTCATGTCGCGGCTCAGCGTCGACGCGGCCTTCGCCGACACCGCGATCCCGTTCGTGCTGCTCGCGTTCGGCCTGTCGCCGGTGTTCGTCGGCGCCACCGAGATCATCGTGGGCAACGCCCCCGAGGAGCTGAGCGGCGTCGCGGGCGGCGTGCAGAACTCCGCGATGCAGGTCGGCGGCGCGCTCGGCACCGCCATCCTGGGCGCGGTCGTGTCCGCCAAGGTGGCCGACGTGCTGCCGGGCTACCTCGGCCCGATGGCGCAGGCCGTCAAGCCCGCGGAGATGGAAGGGCTGAAGGCCCTGGCCTCGGTGGGCCAGGCCCCGCCCGGGCTCCCGGCCCAGGTGGCCAAGACGGTCGCCGACGCGGCGCACCTGTCCTTCATGGACGGCCTGCACCTCGGCTTCGTCGTGAGCACGGCGGTCGCCCTCGTCGCGGCGGCCCTGGCCCTGTTCGTCAAGGCCGGCCGCAAGACCGAGGGCGCCCCGGTCCACATGGGCTGACGTCCGTTCCCTTCCGTACGGCTCCCGCCACCCGGCGGGGGCCGTACGCGCGTCCGGGTCGGGAGCGCCTGCTCGCTCAGTAGACTTGGTATCCGTGAGCGGCACGAAGATTCTTCCCGAGAGCGACGTAACACCCCGGCTCTCGCACGGCGACGGTGACCACGAGCGCTTCTCGCACTTCGCCGACAAAAACAAGATCACCGAGAGCTACGTCACCGGCGCGCCGGTGCGGGCCCTGTGCGGCAAGGTCTGGGTGCCCAGCCGCGACCCGAAGAAGTACCCGGTCTGCCCGGAGTGCAAGGAGATCTACGAGGGGCTGCCCAAGGGCGAACCGTCCGGCGAGTGAGTGTCGATACGGGATCATCACGTCCCCCGCGGCTAGGGTCTGCCTTCTGACCAGCCGTATCGGGGGAACGAATGGTTCGGCGACCCATCGCCGTCTTCCTTGCATGCCTTTACGCGCTGGGCGGCGCCTGCGCCGCCCCGGCGTCCGCAGCCTCCCGGGCGACCGGGGGTCACGCCGGCACCGGAATGCGCGGTTCGCCGGCCTCCCGGCCGGACGCCTGTCTCGCCCGCCACGCCGTGCCGCAACGCCGGCACGGCGTGGGCGCGCTCACCCACGCGGCGGAGCCGCGTGAGCCCGGGCCCGACGAGGTCGCCCGGATGTCGGCCGACCTGGCCCGCAGGCTCGGGACGGCGCGGCGGGAGGACCCGGCGGAGCGGGGGAACGCCGCGCGGCGGGGGAGTGCTTCCGGCACCCTCGAGCGGATAACCGTTCCGGTGTGGGTCCACATCATCAGGGACCACGCGCTCGGCCTGCCCGACTCCGCCGTCGCCCGGCAGATCGCCGTGCTGAACACGGCCTACTCGGGCGGGTACGGCGGGGCCGACACCGGCGTGCGCTTCGCGCTCAAGGGCATCACCCACACCGACAACCGGAGCTGGTTCCGCGACCCCCTCGGCTTCGAGGAGCCGATGAAGAAGAAGCTGCGGGTCGGGGGTCCGGAGACGCTCAACCTGTACATCGCGCAGCTGAGCCGGCTCGTGCTCGGCTACTCCACCTACCCGTACTGGTACGACGACGAGCCCGTGCTGGACGGCGTGGTGATCGACTGGCGGAGCGTCCCGGGCGGCCCGCTGCGCGATTTCGCCAGGGGTTTCACGGCCGTGCACGAGATCGGCCACTGGTTCGGCCTGCTGCACACCTTCGAGAACGGCTGCAAGGCCCCCGGGGACTCGGTGGACGACACCCCGGCCGAGGCGTACCCGACGAACGGCTGCCCCTCGAAGAAGGACACCTGCCCCGCCCCCGGCGGCGACCCGATCCACAACTTCATGGACTACGCCCAGGATCGCTGCATGCGCGAGTTCACGGTGGGCCAGGGCGTACGCGTCCACCAGATGTGGGACGCCTACCGCCGCCCGGCGCCGCTGGGAGCCGACGCGGGGACGCGGAAGGCCGCCGCCACGATCGAGAGGCCCGCCGCGGACGGCGCCGGCGACGAGGTGCCGAGCGCTGCCCAGGGCGACGAGGAGGCGGTCATAGAGGCCGCGAGATAGGGCGTGATGACGAATCGGCCCTGAGCCGTTGACGCGGCGGCGCGGGTGTGAGTAACTCCACAGCAGCGTTCATGGTCACGGAGCCTCGCGCCCGGCCCTGAGCGCCGAGTCACTCGCCGGTTCCGTCCCACGCGCGCCCGGCCAGGCCGCCCGGGGAGGCTTTGTGGATGACCAGTGGATGCGCCGGGTCTGGCCCCCCGCCGAGGAGGAGTCCCCGCCATCCGAGGAGGGCCCCACCCGCCCGTACGGCGCTCCGGGCGAGCCGCCGTCGCCCCCGCAGTGGCCCACACGCCCGTACGGCGGCCGGGAGGCCGAGGAGGAGAGCTTCACCCGTGCGTACCGCCTGCCCGGCGGCGTGGCGGAGGAGAGGCCCGGGCGTGCCGGGCCGGAGCAGGAGGGCTTCGCCGCTCGCCCGTACCGCCTGCCGGGAGACGCGGCGGAGGAGGGGCACGGGCCTTCTGAACCGGCGCAAGGGGGATTCGCCACCCGCCCCTACCTGATGCCGGACAGAGGCGAGGCGGGACACGAGGGCAGGCGACCGCCGCAGCGGCCCGCCGACGAGGGCTTCCCGGGTGTGTACCGCCTGCCCGGCGACGCGACGCCGGAAAAGCCCGCCTATCCGGGGCCCGAGAGCGCCGGAGGCGGCTTCACGCGTCCGTACGGCGCGCCGGTCTCCGAGAGGCGAGCGGCCGACCGCCCGGTGTGGCCCTCGCTGGACCTGGAGCCCGCCAAACCCGGGGACGACCTGCCTCCCTCAGCCCGCCGCTATCGCGCGCCCGACACGCCGCCCCGCAGGATGCCTCGCTGGTTACAGCGCCTTCTCGTCGGCAGTCTCGCGCTGGTCTGCTCGGCCGCCGTCATCGGCGCGGTGGTGGTCACGGTCCTGCAGCGGGCCGAGAGCGCGCCTCCCACGGTCGTCAACGATCAGATCGCGGGGGTCACCTACACGCTGCCGCCCGAGTGGCGGGAGGGCGTGGTCGCGCCCGTGACCGGATTCACCTCGTCCGCCGCGCGTGGGGACAGCGCGACGGTCATGACCCGCCCCGGCGACCGGGTGGACCCGCCCAACCTGCGCTCGGCCGTCATCGACCTGAGCGATCTCTACACGCAGTTGCTGCTGCACGGCGACAAGGTCGACGTGCTCGACGATCGCGCGGTCACCGTCGGCGGGCGGCCGGGCCACACCCGCGCCGTACGCGCCGAGTACACCGACGTCGTCAACGAACCCGCCTTCATGCGGGTGACCCTGCTGACCCGGCCGGACGGCGGCAGCACGGTCCTGCTCGGGCTGGCCCATCCCGACGATCCCCGGTCGCGCGCCGAAATCGAGGGCCTGATGTGGGGAGCCCGCTGAACTCACCGCCGGACCGGCCGCGCGCTCGTACGGCGCCCTGCACCGATGTCCGGAAATAACCTTCTGTCGCCCACTCTTCGCATGTTCGGCCCCCAATAGCCATTGATATAAGCGGTTGGTCGGCATATCCGCCCGGCTGTTTTTCCTGATTGTCCGGTTGAAGCTGCATATATGCGTGTTGATCGGCACTCCGGCATTCGCCTGTGGAATAAGAGGAGATAGTGGGATCTCCGGGACGGCTTTGAGGTAGGCGTAACATCTGTTTGCCGCTATCCAGTAAGTGGCGCGCTGCCCGCGTTTCCCCTGACAGGTATCTTCAATGACGCATCGCACGAAAACGCGGTGACCCGGAAAGACCAATTCTCTCACCATGGGGGGAAATCAAATTGATTTCTCGTAGGAGCAGCTCGGCCTCTGGTTCGCGTGGCGCCGGTCGCCTGCTGATGTGGTCCGCCGCGGCAGCGGTGACCTGCGCGACCGTGGGGCTGTCGGGCGCGGTCGCAGCGAGTGCGGCCCCGGCGAAGAACACCCCCGCCACGCAGGCGGCGACGAGCCCGGCGGGGGGTGGGAGGACCGTCGTCTACCCGCGCCTCGACACGGCCAACATCGTCACCAACTTCGCTGGCGGCGCAGCTCCTGTCGCCGTGCAGCAGACGGACGTCCTGACTGGGTCGGCGCGCAGGGGTATTCCCTGGGTCCACTCGCCGGTCAACACTGCGGGTACACGGTGGGTCAACCTCTCGTCTGTGTTCCCGGGCTTCGTGTACGACATCTCGCTCGCACCGGCCCCGAGTTCGGCGGCCACGGCCGCCAATCCGCTGACCACCATTGGTGTCCCCGGCGGCCTGGTCCGGGTCACCGTGCGGAAGGCGGACGGCAGGATCTTCTTCGCCGATTGCAGGGTGAGCATCGTCACGCCGCTGGCGCCCGCGACCTGCACGGGTCAGACGGAGATTCCGCCCAACTCCTAACGGTGATTTCAAGCGTGTGACCAGGGCGGGGACCCCGGAGCCGGACGGTTCTGGCGGTCCCCGCCCTCGCCGCTCTCACGCGCCGAACCGCAGGGTGAGCAGCTCAAGTGGTGCGCCCCGAGCGCTCGTCGCGGGGGACGCGGGCACGCGATGTCTTGTCCTGTCACGAGAAACTGGTCGCGATCCGAGGCGGCTCATTGCCGTTCCGGGCGTCCGGTACGGTGCCGCTTCTCCTGTTGCCAAGAGAACCTATCGGGCATGTGGCCAGTGCCACACTGGGTGATTTCGGACCGCCTCGCGTGTGCGGGGCACGTCCTGTCGGTCGGGCGGGCTAGTCTGAATCCACTGTGAGGGAGCGAACCGATAGAGACACCAGTGTTCCGATGAGTTCGGGGAGGCGTCGTTGAGCGTTTCGGCCGCGTCCCACCTCTCCCCGTCCTACCCCGACAGAGCCGCCTGGGGCACCGCCCCGAAGCTGCGCGCGTGGCAGCAGCAGGCCTTCGACCTCTACTTCAGCCGTGAGCCGCGCGACTTCCTGACCGTCGCCACCCCCGGCGCCGGCAAGACGACGTACGCGCTGCGGATCGCCAGCGAGCTGCTCAGCCGCGGGGTCGTGCGCGCACTGACGATCGTCACCCCCACCGAGCACCTCAAGCGGCAGTGGGCCGACGCGGCGGCCCGGGTCGGGATCAGCATCGACCCCGAGTTCAAGAACAGCCAGGGCGCCACCTCCCGCGACTACGTCGGCGTCGCGGTCACGTACGCGCAGATCGCGATGCATCCGGCGCTGCACCGGGCCCGCACCGAGGCGCGCAAGACCCTGGTGATCTTCGACGAGATCCATCACGCCGGCGACGCCAAGTCGTGGGGCGACGGCGTCCGCGAGGCGTTCGAGCCCGCGACCAGGCGGCTGGCGCTGACCGGCACGCCGTTCCGGTCCGACGACAGCCCGATCCCGTTCGTCACCTACGTCGAGGACGGCGAGGGGGCGATGCGGAGTGTCTCCGACTACTCCTACGGGTACGGCCCGGCCTTGGCCGACGGCGTCGTCCGGCCGGTCATCTTCCTGGCGTACTCGGGGGAGATGAAGTGGCGGACGCGTGCGGGCGACGAGATCGCCGCCACTCTCGGCACGCCGCTGACCAAGGACCAGCTCTCGCAGGCATGGCGGGCCGCCCTCGACCCGAAGGGCGACTGGATCCGCCAGGTCATCCACGCGGCCGACCGGCGCCTCACGGAGGTGCGGCGGGGCGTGCCCGACGCGGGCGGGCTGGTCATCGCCTCCGACCACGAGGCGGCCCGCGCCTACGCCCGGCACATCCGCGCGGTGACCGGCGAGGGCGCCGAGGTCGTGCTCTCCGACGACCCGGGCGCGTCCAAGAAGATCAAGGACTTCGGTGCCTCCGACCGGCGCTGGCTGGTCGCGGTCCGGATGGTCTCCGAGGGCGTCGACATCCCCCGGCTGTGCGTGGGGGTCTACGCCACGAGCACCTCGACCCCGCTGTTCTTCGCCCAGGCCGTCGGGCGTTTCGTCCGCGCCCGCAAACGCGGCGAGACCGCGTCGGTCTTCCTGCCCTCGGTGCCCGTCCTCATGGGCCTTGCGGGCGAGATGGAGGAAGAGCGCGACCACGTCCTGGGCCGCCGCCGCGACGAGGACGGCCTCGACGACCTGCTGCTGGAGCAGGCCCAGCAGGAGAAGAAGCAGCCCGACGCGCTCGGCGACGAGCTGCCCTTCCAGACGCTGGAGGCCTCGGCCACCTTCGACCGGGTGCTGTTCGACGGCGGCGAGTTCGGTACCGCCGCCGCCCCCGGATCGCCGGAGGAGGAGGACTTCATCGGCCTGCCCGGCCTGCTGGAGCCCGACCAGGTGGCCTCGCTGCTGCGCAAGCGCCAGGCCGACCAGCAGGCGGCCAAGCGCAAGACCAAGAAGAGCGAGGAGCCTGCCCCGGCTCTCGCGCCGCACGAGCAGCTCGCCGAGCTCCGTAAGGAGCTCAACGGTCTCGTCGGCGCGTGGAACCACCGCACCGGGCAGCCGCATGGCGTCATCCACGCCGAGCTGCGCCGGGCCTGCGGCGGCCCCGCGATCGCCCAGGCCACCGCCGAGCAGGTCCGCGAGCGCATCGCGATGATCCGCAAGTGGGCCACCCAGCGCAGGTGACGCACCAAGGCCCTCGGCTCGCCGCCTGACCGGGACAGCGAACCGAGGGCCGCAGATGGGGCTTCGTCAGACGGAGCGTTGTGTGGGGTCGCCGTCGATCTCTGCCTCGGGGAGTTCCCGCCAGTGGGCCGGCCGTGTCGTGGCGGACAGGGAATCCAATCGATCCAGGACCAGTTTGAACATCGCGGCGTTGGTCGCCGCCATGGTGTCCATCTGGCGGCTGACCGTGTTGACCTGTTCGGTCAATGTGGAAACTCGCTCTCCTAGGCCGTCCACCCGCTCGGTGAGTCCGTCGACTCGGGTGGTGAGACCGTCCATCCGGCCTGTGAGGGTGTCGACGCGTTCGCTGAGTCCGTCGACTCGGGTGGTGAGGCCGTCCATCCGGTCTGTGAGGGTGTCGACGCGTTCGCTGAGTTCGTCGACTCGGGTGGTGAGGCCGTCCATCCGGTCTGTGAGGGTGTCGACGCGTTCGCTGAGTCCGTCGACTCGGGTGGTGAGGCCGTCCATCCGGTCTGTGAGGGTGTCGACCCGGGTGGTGAGGCCGTCCACGCGTTCGCTCAGTCCGTCGACGCGTTCGGTGAGGCCCTCGACTCGGGTCGTGAGGTCGTCCACGCGGTCGCTGAGTCCGTCGACGCGTTCGGTGAGGCCCTCGACACGTTCGCTGAGTCCGTCGATGCGCCGATCCAAACGGCCGATCTCGCTGTCGATGCGGTCGAATCGGACAGTGGCGACGGTCATCTGCCTCTTGAGAACGCCGACGTCGGCTCTGGTCTCCTCGGCGATCTGCTCGACTCGCATCAGGCGATCGCTCATCGCATCGATTTTTTCCCAATTCGGCTGCAGTGCGTCGTACGCGTGTGCTGCTGCCTGCTTGAAGCAATCGACGCTCAGTTTCTCCACTTCGTTCTCCAGGCGCTCGACGCGTTCTCTGAGTGTTGTCCTCACGTCTGATCCTCCGAGGCTGCTTGCAGCGTAGCCGAGGCTCGCTGGGGGGAAGGTAGGAGCGCGGCAGGTGCGCGGAGGTAATTGCTATCAGCTCGGAGGCCGCCGGGATGAGAATGTTCAGGGCGGATTGTGTGAGGCCCGGCCGGCGGGGTGAGGATATTTCGCTACCGGTGTGACGAGTATTCACCTGGCTCTGCGCGTTCTGTGCGTCATGTCCACATTTCCCCCGATTAATGAATGACGCATCTTCAACCTCGGCACGGCGTGCGCCATGCCGCAGCCGATGGGCGGCCGGTGTCTTTCGTGCGGTCTCCTGTCATCCGAACGCGCCTCCCGGGCGGTAGTCATCGCCGGAGACGACGAGACGGAGATGATCGATGGACGACGGGTTCGCCGAATACGTGGCACAGCGGCATCTACGGCTGTGCCGGATGGCGTATCTCCTCGCCCGGGACTGGGGCACGGCCGAGGATCTGGTGCAGACCGCGCTCGCGAAGGCGTGGCTCGCCTGGCGGCGGATCGAGGGCAACCCCGACCCGTACGTCTACCGGATCATCGTGAACACCCACGCCTCGTGGTGGCGCAGGCGCTGGCGCGGGGAGATCCCGGCCGAGACGCTTCCCGAGACGGCCGATCCACGCGACGAGTCCGCCGAGGTGGACGACCAGGCCGCGCTGTGGAGCGCGATCGGCGCGCTCTCCCCGCGCCAGCGCGCGGTGATCGTCCTGCACTACTACGAGGGACGGACGCTCGCCCAGGTCGCCGACATCGTCGGCTGCTCACTGGGAGCGGTGAAAACCCAGCTCAGCCGGGCTCTCACCCGTCTTCGCGTCGACCCGGACGTCCAGACCATGACCATGGAGAGGGCACAGCGATGAGACATACCGAAACCGACCTGCGCGCTCTGCTGGACGAGCACGGCCGGGCACCCGCCGGCCGGGAGCCGGCCGCCTCTCTCGACGCGATCGTCCGGCGGGGCCGGCGCATGCGCCGCACCCAGCGGGCCGTGACGGCCGGGGCCGCAGTGGCCTGCGCCGTCGCCGCCGTCGCGCTGGGAAACGGCCTGCTGACCGGCCAGCCCCGCGCCGACCGTACGACGGTGGCGGCGCAGCCCACCGATTCGGCCCGGGCGGCGCAGGGGCCGAAGCTTCCCGGCACGATGCCGGTGGTGCTGGGAGCCGAGAAGTTCGACCTGCGCCCCATTCGCATATGGAGGTTCGAGACGATGGGCGTCGGGCGGACACTGACCTTCACCCCGACGAGCTACTTCACCGGATCCAGAGTGGTGTGCGACGACCCGCGGGCATGGGTCGTCGTGGAGATGCCGCTCAAGGGCGGTGAGAAGGGCGGCACGACCGGACGGTGCGGGGACTCGGCGGGTGGCGGGCACCACGACCGGAAGTCGGCGCCGTCCGGCTGGCTGAAGGGCCCGCAGTCCATCCGGATCTGGGTCTTTCCGGCGGACGCGCCTGTGCGGGAGGCGGCGTGCCGGGCGCTGCCGAAGGAGTGTGACGAGCCCGCGCTCGCCGACGGGCGGGCGTTGTGGCGTCCCGAGGTACGCGACCGGTTGGCGGCCATGCTCGGTGAACGACCGGGCAGGTGGGCCGCCGGGATCTACGACCGCGCCGACCCGTTCACGTCCGTGCCGGACGGCGAACCCCCGGCAGCCACCGACGCCCCTGTCGCGGGCACGTCGACGCCGGCCGGCTGAGGCCGGACGGGCGGTGACCGCTCGTCAGGAGACGCGGGAGCGCAACGGGATCTTGTCGCCGGTCTGGCCGTTGATGGCCACGTAGCGGCGGTGGTGCCGGGTGACCGGGCTGAGCCGGAGGCTGAGCGAGGCCGTTCCCTGCTCCACCCGCACGGGCACGTTGTGCGCTGCTCCCTCGTGGTGCCCCGCCCGTGGGACCGAGGCGCCCTCCTGCACCCAGATGCGCAGCCGGTGCCCGGCCTGGTGGACGGCCACCGTCGCGGTGTCGCACTGCGCGGGCGACGCGGGCCAGTAGACCGTAAGGCCGTGCAGGGCCCTGCCCTGGAACGACAGCCGTACGGCCGCGGGGTTGAGGACGCGGGACTCGCAGGCGGGAGAGCCGGTCGGGACCGGAGAGGGCGCGGCGGCCGCACCGGTGGAGGGCCGCACGTCCGCGGGCCGGCCGGCGTCGCTGTGAGGGGCGCGGACGGCGACCGTCCGGGCGGGGGTCCGGGCGGCCTCCTGGTTGAACCCCACGACCATCGTGGCCGCCTGCAGGGCCGCGAGCGTCAGCGCGCCCGTGACGCGGAGCAGGCTCCGGTGGCCGCGGCCGAAGAGCAGCCAGACGCAGACCGGGGTCAGGACGAGCCAGGTGAGGCCGAGCAGGAACGCGAACATCGGGGCCGCCAATCCACGAAGGGTCGTCGCTCTAGGTAATACACCTATGGCTCTACGTGGTGAAGGCGTTGACATCCGATTCCGCGCGGTCGTGTCCCCGCGGGCGACCGGCGGGCCGCCTGTGGGAGCCGGGGCGGGCCACCGCACCTGACCGTCCGCCGGTCCGCGGCGGTAGTGCCCGGGCCGGGGGCCGGCGTCGCGGGTCAGGAGCGGAGGACGGGCTCCCCGGTGAGCTCGACCCCGGCCTCGGCGAGGCGGGCGAGCGCCGACTCCGTCGTCTCCCTGGCCACGCCCGCGGTCAGGTCCAGCAGGACCCGTACGGCGAAGCCGCCGGCCGCCGCGTCGAGGGCGGTGGCCCGAACGCAGTGGTCGGTGGCGATCCCGACGACGTCCACGGCCTCCACGCCGCGTTCGCGCAGCCAGGCGGCCAGGCCCACGCCGTCCCCGGTGGCGCCCTCGAACCCGCTGTAGGCCGCCTGCCTCGCGCCCTTGCTGAAGACCTCCTCGACCTTCGCGGTGTCGAAGGCCGGGTGGAAGTCCGCGCCGGAGGTGCCGACCACGCAGTGCGGCGGCCACGTGTCGACGTAGTCGGGCTCGGCCGCGAAGTGGGCCCCCGGATCGACGTGGTAGTCGCGGGTGGCGACCACGTGGTCGTAGGCGTGCTCCTGGACGTGACGGCTGATCGCGGCGGCCACCTCGGCGCCGCCGCCGACCGGCAGGCTGCCGCCCTCGCAGAAGTCGTTCTGCACGTCCACGATGACGAGCGCGGTCTTCATGGGATCACCTCACAGTGGCGATCGCGGAGGACCGGCGTCGTCCTCATGCGCCGGTCCTCCGCGATCACTTGAAGATAGTAGGGACTGCGGGGTCTCCGGGGGAGAGGCTGCACGCCTCCAACGGCAACTCCGTCAAAGTCGCCCGGTGCCGGTCGCGGGCGGCCTGCAGGGGTTCGCGGCCGACGACCTTGCCGTCCCGCACGAGTTCGGCCAGCAGCGGGCGGTCCTCCGTCTCCACCGGCTCGCGCGTGATCACCTCGGCGGTGGCGGTGCCGCCGCTGGTCCTGCGGTAGGCCCACTTGCGCCCGCCGACGCTGGGCTTGCCGACGGACGCCTTGGCGACGGGCTGGAGGGCTCCCGTGTGGTCTTCTCTGGCGACGAGCTTGTAGACGAGGCTGGCCGTCGGATGGCCCGAGCCGGTGGACAGGGCGGTGCCCACGCCGTAGGCGTCCACCGGCGCCGCCGCCAGCGCCGCGATCGCGAACTCGTCGAGGTCGCTGGTGACGACGATCCGCGTGCGGTCCGCGCCCAGCTCGTCGAGCAGGCGGCGCACCTCGACGGCCACCACCGCGAGGTCGCCCGAGTCGATGCGCACCGCGCCGAGGCCGGGCCCGGCCAGCTCCACCGCGGTGCGTACGGCCTTGGCGACGTCGTAGGTGTCCACGAGCAGGGTGGTGCCGCGCCCGAGGGAGTCGAGCTGGGCGCGGAAGGCGTCCTCCTCCGAGTCGTGCAGCAGGGTGAACGCGTGGGCGGCGGTGCCCGCGGTCGGCACGCCGTACAGGTGACCGGCCATCAGGTTGGAGGTGGAGGCGAAGCCGCACAGGTGGGCGGCCCTGGCGGCGGCGACCGCGGCGTGCTCGTGGGTGCGGCGCGAGCCCATCTCGATGAGCGGCCGGTCGCCGGCGGCCTGGGCCATCCGGGAGGCGGCCGCCGCGATCGCGCAGTCGTGGTTGAGGATCGACAGGATCAGCGTCTCCAGCAGCACGGCCTCGGCGAACGTCCCCTCCACCACCATGATCGGCGAGCCGGGGAAGAACGCCTCGCCCTCGCGGTAGCCGTACACGTTGCCGGAGAAGTGGTAGCCCGCGAGGAACTCGCCGGTCGGCTCGTCCACGATCCCGGCCGAGCACAGGTAGTCGATGTCCTGCTCGTCGAAGCGGAAGTCCTCCAGCGCGTCGAGGAACCGCCCGGTGCCGGCCACGACCCCGTAGCGCCGTCCCCCGGGCAGCCGGCGGGCGAACACCTCGAAGACCGCCCGGCGGTGCGCCGCGCCGCTCGCCAGCGCGGCCTGGAGCATCGTCAGTTCGTACTGGTCGGTCAGCAGGGCCGTGCCCGTGGTCATGCGCACGTGTCGAAGACTACGACGGTCGTGGTGCAGGATGGTTACGTGGGTAGCACAGCTCCAGCCGAGGTCGAGCGTCCGTCGTCGGACGTGCGCCCCGATCTGCCGTGGCTCACGATCGTGTGGAACGACCCGGTCAACCTGATGTCGTACGTCACGTACGTCTTCCAGGCCGTGTTCGGCTATCCCCGTGAGAAGGCCGAGAAGCTGATGATGGACGTCCACCACAAGGGCAAGGCCGTCGTGGCCAGCGGCACCCGGGAGGAGATGGAGCGCGACGTGCAGATCCTCCACTCCTACGGCCTGTGGGCCACCGTCCAGCAGGACAAATGATGAGCACGGGCTTCAGGGCGACGGCTGACGGGGTGACCGTCCACCTCGACGCGGGTGAGGTGTCGATCCTGCGCTCGCTGGTGTCGCAGGTGCTCGGCCTGGTCGAGCCGGGGACGACCGGCGACGACCCGCTGGAGCGCGCCCTCGGCATCGGCGCGGCGGCCCCGCCGGCCGACCCCGTGCTCGCGCGGCTGTTCCCCTCGGCGTACGCCGACGACGAGGAGGCGGCGCAGGAGTTCCGGCGCTACACGGAGGCGACGCTGCGCGACGGCAAGCGGGCCGACGCGACCACGCTGCTGGAGACGGCGGAGCCGGGACGGCTCACGCTCACGGCCGAGCAGGGGCAGGCGTGGCTGCGGGCGCTCAACGACGTACGGCTCGCGCTCGGCGTGCGGCTGGAGGTCACCGAGGAGGTCCACGAGGAGATCTCCGCGATGTCCGAGGACGATCCCCGCTATCCCGCGTTCGTGACCTACGACTGGCTGACCTACCTGCAGGACACCCTCGTCAGGGCGCTTTGGTAGGTTTCCCAGCATGCTGACGATCTCACGCGAGCTGGTCGACAAGATCGTGGCCCACGCCCGGGCCGACCACCCCGACGAGGCGTGCGGCGTCCTGGCCGGGCCCGCCGGGTCCGACCGTCCCGAGCGGTTCGTCCCGATGGAGAACGCCGAGCGCTCCCCGACGTTCTACCGTTTCGACTCGATGGAGCAGTTCCGCGTGTGGCGGGAGATGGACGACCGCGACGAGGTCCCGGTCGTGATCTACCACTCCCACACCGCCACCGAGGCGTACCCGTCCCGTACGGACATCAGCTACGCCTCCGAGCCCGACGCCCACTACGTGCTGGTCTCGACCGCCTCCGAGGAGGAGACGCCCTTCCGGTCCTACCGGATCGTGGACGGCGTCGTCACGGAGGAGGAAGTCAAGATCGTCGAGTCGTACGGTTAAACTGAAGTTATGCCCATCGATGACGCTCGTCCCGTGTCGTCACCGGCTGTCCTGTCGCGCCGGGTACGCCCGGAGTCTCCTGTTCAGGCGTTCCTCTTCGCGCACACGCCTTCTGTCGTCGTCTACGACTGTCGCTGACCCGGCCGCCCGGCCGAGGCGCCCGTACGGGTCCGCCGGGGAGATGACCGCTGGAATCGACTCCCACCTGACCATGTTTCACTCAGGTGAACGCCCACCATCATGACGACCCCTGATCAAGGAGATTGAGCCGACATGGCTATCGAGGTCCGCATTCCGACCATCCTCCGCAGCTACACCGATGGCGCCAAGGCGGTCAACGCCAAGGGAGCGACCCTCGAAGAGCTGATCGGCGACCTGGAGTCGCGCCACCCCGGCCTGAAGGACCGGCTGGTGGACGACTCCGGGCTGCGCCGGTTCGTCAACGTCTACCTGAACGACGAGGACGTGCGTTTCCTCGGCGGGCTCGGCACCCCCGTCGCCGACGGCGACACCGTGACCGTGCTCCCGGCCGTCGCGGGCGGAGCGCGCTAGATGCGCTTCGACTCGTTGATCGACTCGGTCGGGCGCACCCCGCTGGTGGGTCTGCCCAGGCTGTCGCCGTCCCCCGACGTACGGATCTGGGCGAAGCTGGAGGACCGCAACCCGACCGGGTCGGTCAAGGACAGGCCCGCGCTGTGGATGATCGAGCAGGCAGAGAAGGACGGGCTGCTCACGCCGGGATGCACGATCCTGGAGCCGACCTCCGGCAACACCGGCATCTCGCTGGCGATGTCGGCCCGGCTCAAGGGCTACCGGCTGATCTGCGTCATGCCGGAGAACACCTCCGAGGAGCGCCGCCAGTTGCTGCGCATGTGGGGCGCGGAGATCATCTCCTCGCCGGCCGCGGGCGGCTCCAACGAGGCGGTGCGGGTGGCCAAGGGCCTCGCGGCCGAGCACCCCGACTGGGTGATGCTCTACCAGTACGGCAACCCCGCCAACTGGCGTTCCCACTACGAGTCGACCGGGCCGGAGATCCTCGCGGACCTGCCGACCGTCACTCACTTCGTCGCCGGGCTCGGCACGACCGGCACGCTCATGGGCGTCGGCCGCTACCTGCGCGAGCAGGTGCCCGACGTGAAGATCGTCGCCGCCGAGCCGCGTTACGGCGAGCTGGTCTACGGCCTGCGCAACGTGGACGAGGGGTTCGTGCCCGAGCTGTACGACGCGTCCGTGCTCACCACTCGCTACTCGGTGACCTCGGCCGACGCGCTGCGCCGGACCCGTGAGCTGCTGGCCGCCGAGGGCATCTTCGCGGGCATCTCGACGGGCTGCGCCCTGCACGCGGCTCTGGGCATGGCCCGCAAGGCCGTCCAGGCCGGCGAGCGGGCCGACATCGTGTTCATCGTGGCCGACGGCGGGTGGAAGTACCTGTCGACCGGCGCCTACGAGGGGACCCTCGACGAGGCGGAGGACCGCCTCGAAGGCCAGCTCTGGGCCTGACCTTCCCCGTGATCTTGTAGTTTGTCGCACGCATGCCCGCTGACCTGCGATCGGACCCTTCGTGATCTCGCACGAGATCAGCCTGGAGTTGCGAGAGCAGCGCAAACGCGATTCGTGATCTTGCACTATGACGAGAAGTGCAAGATCACGAATCGCGTTTTGCCTGGTACGGCGAGTGTGTCGCCTATCACTGCAAGATCAGGGACGGTGGAACCGCAGCTCACCCGCCGTCGGTGCGACTAACTACAAGATCACGGCGTAGGAGGGGGGGTCAGTTGAACACGACCCTGAGGGTGAAGGCCGAGCCGTCCTCGCCGTGGGTGCCGCTCAGGCCGATCGCCCGCAGCTTCTCGACGTCCGGGCGCGCCTGGCCCGGCACGCTGTCCAGGTACAGCTTCTCCAGCCGGTCGAGGTCGGCGTACACCGCGTAGGTGGCCTTGCCGGCGTCCGGGACGGCCAGGCGGAACGTCTCGCTCTCGCCGAGCGGGCCGCTTGCGTCCAGGGCGGAGGCGTAGTCCTGGGTGCTCGCGATCACGAAGCGCTCGTCGCCCTCGGCGATGGCGAAGTCGGCGGACCTCTCCATGCCGTTCAGGTGGGCCTGCACCCGGTTCACCAGGTCGCGCGCCTTGGCCGTGTCCGTCGTGAGCACCGCGCCCACCCGGGGCGTCGGGCCGTCCAGGTCCTGCTCGTCCACGGCGAGCGTGAAGGTGCGGCCCAGCAGCGTCACGAGGTCGTCCGGCAGGGACAGGCCGTACTGCGCGCGCGCCCCGTCGAGGGTCTGCCTGAGCACCTCGCCGCCCGGGACTGCCGCCGCCTGCTCGATCGACGGCCACTGCTCGCGCAGCATGTCGCCCAGACCCGAGAACGAGGCCGCCGCGACCGTGGAGACGGGCAGCTCGCCGATCTTCACCGGCTCGGGCCGGACCTTCGTCGGCGTCCCGCCGCGGGTGATCCCGGCCAGCTCGGCGTAGTCGCCGGAGAACCGGAGGGCGCCGGCGAACCGCATCCCCTTCAGCTGCGGCAGCGCGAGCGTGGCGGAGGCGCCGGCCCAGCCGGCCTCGGCGACCTTCTCCACGTCCATCCAGAACGACAGCACGCCCTGCTCGCCCAGCGCCTTGAGGTCGTCGGCGAAGCGCGGGTCGCCGGACAGCGGCGCGGCCGTGACGTACTCGTCGGCCAGCCGCTGGCTCATGGCGATGAGGGCGTACCCCTCGCGGAACGCCAGGCCGCCCTTCCCGTCGCCGAGGCCCAGCTTGCCGATGCCGGTCCGGGCCGCCGCCTCGTCCTTCACCTGTACGGCGAGCGCCCCGACGGGGTCGCCGCCGTCGGCCGCCGGAAGCACGGCGAGGCCGACGCGGTCGCCGAGCCAGGGCTCGACGTCCCTGGCGTAGTCGATGTCGGGAAGTCCGGGGCCGTCCTTCTGCAGCGCGGTCACGAGGGCCTTGCGCGGGTCGTCACCGCCGAAGGAGTCGCGGGTGGCCGAGAACTTGCGGGCGATGCCGAACAACGCGAGCTTCTGCCCGGCCGCCGGGTCGAGGTCGAGCCGGACGTAGGCCAGCGCGTTCGCGGGCAGCACGTCCTGCGGCTGCGTGCCGCCGCCGCTGAGCTTCGAGGCGGCCCACACTCCGCCGCCGCCGACCAGGCCGACGAGAACGGCGGCCACCAGCGCGACGATCCAGCCGCGCGCCCGCCGGGCCCGCCCCGGGGCAGACGGCGGGGCGGCCAGGGTGACGGAGCCGATCTCCTCGGGCTCGGTCCAGGACGGCATCCGCACGGTGTGCGCCTCGCCGCCCGTGGGCGGGCGGGGAACGCGGTAGGCGACGGTGCGGTCGAGGTCGGGTTCGTCACGCGGCTGCCAGGGGCTCGGGCCGCGCGGGGAGGTGTCGGGGGACATGGGGCTCACTCACATGCGTCGTCGTCAGGTACGCCGCGAAGGTAGGACCGGCCGGTAGCGGCGCGCTTGCAGGCCGCTTGACCGCGTGACCGCGAGCCGCCGGAAGGTCCGCCCGAGTGCCACGCTAGAGTAATCACCAGAACAAAATTCGGTAGAGCGGCGAGGGGCGCATGACCAAGTTCGACGAGGCGACGCAGGCCATCCGGGTCGACGACACCACCTACGACGTGTGTCTCGACGACGGATACTCCATCGGAGGGCCGCTGAACGGCGGCTACCTCATGGCCACGATGCTGCGCGCCGTGGTTGACGCCTCTCCGCACGCGCACCCGGTCTCCACCGGCGCCCAGTTCCTCCGGGTGGCCCGGCCGGGCCCCGCCCGGGTGCTCCTCGAGCCGCTCAAGGCGGGCCGTACGGCGGCGATGACCCGGGCGAGGCTCGTGCAGGACGGTGAGTCGTTCATCGAGATGCTCGTCACGACCGCGACGCTGGACGAGGCGGCGGCGCCGGACTGGGCGGACGGCCCGTCGGCCGCGATGCCGGACCTGGCGGACTGCGTGCGCCTGCCCGATCCCAAGCCCGAGTCGAACATGAACTTCAACGCCCAGATCGAGATGGCGTTCGACCCGCCCACGATCGGCTGGCTCGCCGGCGAGCCGACCGGCCGGCCGGAGTCGCGGGCGTACTTCCGCCTCGCGGAGCCGCAGGACCCCGATCCGTACGTGCTGGCGCTGGCGGTGGACGCGCTGCCGCCGGTCGTGTTCTCCGCGGGGGCGCGGGGGTGGGCTCCGACGGTGGAGCTGACCTGGCACCTGCGGGCCCTGCCCGCGCCGGGATGGCTGACCCTGCTCGGCGGCGGACGGCTGATCAGCGACGGCTGGTTCGACGAGGAGGTCGAGGTGTGGGACTCGGCGGGACGGCTGGTCGCCCAGTCCCGCCAGCTCGCCCGCCTCGGCCGGGGCTGAGCCCCGTCCCCTCGCGGGGCGCGCGTTGTGAGCATTCTTACCCCGAGCGGCGGGGGCCGTTCCCCTAACCTTGGGAAGCGTGCCGGACAACACCAGGGCGATCGGGATCTTTGACAGCGGGGTGGGCGGCCTGACCGTCGCCCGGGCGATCATCGACCAGCTGCCCCACGAATCGATCTTCTACGTGGCCGACACGGCCCACCAGCCGTACGGGCCCAAGAGCATCGCCGAGCTCCGCGCGTACGCGCTGGAGGTCATGGACCACCTGGTCGAGCACGACGTGAAGATGCTGGTCATCGCGTGCAACAGCGCGAGCTCGGCGGTGCTCAGGGACGCCAGGGAGCGCTACGACGTCCCGGTCGTCGAGGTGATCCAGCCCGCCACCCGGCGGGCCGTGCGAGCCACGAGGAACGGCAGGGTCGGCGTGATCGCCACGCGGGCCACCATCGAATCGATGGCCTACCACGACGCCTTCGCCGCCGCCCCCGACGTCGAGCTGGTCGCGGTGGCCGCCCCCCTGCTCGTGGAGTTCGTCGAGCGGGGCGAGACGATGAGCGAGGACCTCATCGAAGTGGTGAGGGGCTACCTCAAACCGATCCAGGACGCCGGCTGCGACACGCTCATCCTCGGCTGCACGCACTATCCGCTGCTCACCGGCGCCCTGTCGTACGTCGCGGGCGACGGGGTGACGCTGGTGTCCAGCGCCGAGGAGACGGCCAAGGACGTCTACCGCATCCTGCACGACCGCGGGCTGTCCAACGGCGCGGGCGAGCCGGAGCACCGCTTCCGGGCGACCGGCGACACCGAGCTGTTCGCGCGGCTCGGGCAGCGCTTCCTCGGCCCCGAGCTCCAGTCGGTGGAGCGGACGGCCCCCGGCATCGGCGACGTCACCGGCGTAGGGAGTTCGCGATGAAGTTGACGATCATCGGATGCTCGGGCAGCTTCCCCGGCCCCGACAGCCCGTCCTCCTGCTACCTGCTGGAGGCCGAGGGCTTCCGGCTGCTGCTCGACTTCGGCAACGGCTCGCTCGGCGCGCTCCAGCGGCACGCCGGGCTCTACGAGGTCGACGCCATCCTCCTGTCCCACCTGCACGCCGACCACTGCCTCGACCTGTGCGCCTACCACGTCGTGCGCACCTACACCCCCGACGGCCCGCTGCCGAAGGTGCCCGTCCACGCCCCCGCCGGCGCCTCGAAGCGGCTCAACGCGGCATACGCGATGCCGGACGAGCCGGTGCTCGAGAACTCCTTCGACTTCGTACGGCTGTCGCCCGGCACCCGCCACGTCGGCCCGTTCGAGGTGACGGCCGCCACGATGAACCACCCCGTGGAGACCTACGGCTTCCGCGTCACCCACCAGGGCAGGTCCGTCGCCTACTCGGCGGACACCGGCGAGTCGGCCGAACTGGTCAAGCTGGCCCACGAGGCCGACGTGCTCCTGTGCGAGGCGTCCTTCCTCGACGAGCCGGACCTGACCCCCGGCCTGCACCTGAGCGGCAGGCAGGCGGCCGAGCACGCCGCCCGCGCCGACGCGGCCGCGCTCGTCCTCACCCATCTCGTCCCGTGGTACGACAAGTCCCGCATCCTGGAGGACGCCTCACGCGGCGGCTTCGGCGGCCCGATGGAGTTGGCACGGAGCGGGGCCGTGTATGACCTAGGGTGACCCGTATGGCTCGTTCACACGGTCGTCGTTCCGACCAGCTTCGCCCCGTGACCATCACCCGGAACTGGCTCGCCCACGCGGAGGGTTCCGTACTGGTGGAGTTCGGGGGCACCAGGGTGCTGTGCGCCGCGACGGTGGAAAGCGGCGTGCCCCGCTGGCGCAAGGGCAGCGGCCTCGGCTGGGTGACGGCCGAGTACGCCATGCTGCCCCGGGCGACCAACACCCGCAGCGACCGAGAGTCGGTCCGCGGCAAGATCGGCGGGCGCACCCACGAGATCTCCCGGCTGATCGGCAGGTCCCTGCGGGCCTGCGTCGACTACAAGGCCCTGGGGGAGAACTCCGTCGTGCTCGACTGCGACGTGCTGCAGGCCGACGGCGGCACCCGTACCGCCGCCATCACCGGCGCGTACGTCGCCCTCGCCGACGCCATCGCCTGGATGCGGCAGCGCCGGATGTGCCCCGGCGACCCCCTGGTGAACTCGGTCGCCGCCGTCTCGGTCGGCGTCGTCGGCACCGAGCCGATGCTCGACCTCGACTACAGCGAGGACGTCAAGGCCGAAACCGACATGAACGTGGTGATGACCGGCAGGGGCGACTACGTCGAGGTGCAGGGCACCGCCGAGGGCACGCCGTTCGACCGGACGGCGCTCAACGGCCTGCTCGACCTGGCCGCCGCCGGCTGCGCCGAGCTCACCCGCCTCCAGACGGAAGCCCTCTCCTGAACATCGAGGACGACAGCATGAACAAGGTGGTCCTGGCCACCCGCAACGCCGGGAAGATCGTCGAACTGCGCCGGATCCTCGCCGACGCCGGTGTGCCGGTCGAACTCGTCGGCCTGGAGGCGTTCCCGCAGATCGGCGACGTGGCCGAGACAGGGCTCACGTTCGCGGAGAACGCGCTGCTCAAGGCGCACGCGGTCGCCTCGGCCAGCGGCCTGCCCGCCGTGGCGGACGACTCCGGCCTGTGCGTGGAGGCGCTGAACGGCATGCCGGGCATCTTCTCCGCCCGCTGGTCCGGCCGGCACGGCGACGACGACGCCAACCTCGACCTGCTGCTCGCCCAGGTCGCCGACGTGCCGGACGGCCGCAGGCAGGCCCATTTCGCCTGCACGGCCGCGCTCGCGCTGCCGACGGGGGAGGAGCACGTGGTGGAGGGCGCCGTGCACGGCTTCCTCATCCGCGAACGGCGCGGCACGGGCGGCTTCGGCTACGACCCGATCTTCGTGCCGGACGGCGAGACCCGCACGACCGCCGAGATGACGGCCGAGGAGAAGGACGCGATCAGCCACCGGGGCAAGGCGTTCCGCGCGCTCGCCCCGGTGATCGCCGAGGTCGTCCCGTAATCCCGCCGTAAGACCCCCGCGGGCGTACGGGCGTAGCGTTCGTCACGTGAACGCAGCAGGCACCCGCATGCCCGCCTGGGCGGCAGCGCTGACCGGCCTCGTCGCCGGTGCGGTGGCGCTCGGGGCGGCCCAGATCATCGCCGGTCTTATCGACCCCGGCGCGGCGCCGGTCGTCGCCGTGGGCGGCGCGGTGGTCGACGCCACGCCCGCCGGCCTCAAGGAATGGGCGATCCGCACCTTCGGCTCCTACGACAAGGCGGTCCTGCTCGGCGGCATCGTCGTCGTGCTCGCGCTCGTCGCCGCCGGTCTGGGCCTGCTCGCCCGCCGTAGGGCGGCGTACGGCACGCTGGGCCTGGCCGTGTTCGGCCTCGTCGGCGCCGCAGCGGCGCTGTCCCGGCCGGACGCGGGGGTGGCGCACGTCCTGCCCTCGCTCGCGGGCGCCGCGGCCGGCGCCTGGACCCTGTCGCGGCTGGCGCGCCGCGCCATGGACAGCGGCGAGGAGGACTACGTCGCCGCCAGCCGGGCCGCCGACAGGGAGAGGGCGCCGGCCACGCGCCCGGTCTCCGGCCCGGCGGGTGCCGTGGTGGCGGACGAGGACAGCCGTTCGACGGGGCCCGGCCCCGCCATGCCGGCCGTCATGCGGGCGGGCGCGGCACCGTACGTTTTCGACCGGCGCAGGCTCCTGACGGGAGCGGCGACCGGGGTCGCCGTCGCGGGCGCCGCCGGTCTCGGCGGCTGGCTGCTGTCGGGCACGAAGGACGGCGAGATCGCCCGCAGGAGCGTGGCGAAGATGCTGCCGCGCGCGGCGCGCCCGGCCGCGCCCGTCCCTTCGGGCGCGGACCTGCGGATTCCCGGCCTGGCGCCCTTCGTCACGCCCAACGCCGACTTCTACCGCGTGGACACCGCCCTCGTCGTGCCGTCGGTGGACCCGGCCCGATGGACGCTGAAGATCCACGGCCTGGTGGACAGGCCGGTCGAGCTGACCTTCGCCGACCTGCTCAAGCGCCCCCTCATGGAGGCGGACGTCACGCTGACCTGCGTGTCCAACGAGGTCGGCGGGCCGTACATCGGCAACGCCCGCTGGCTCGGCGCCCGGCTCGCCGACGTGCTGCGCGAGGCCGGAATCCGCAGCGAGGCCGACATGTTGCTCAGCGTCTCCGAGGACGGCTGGACCTGCGGCACACCGGTCGACGTGGTCATGGACGGCCGCGACGCGTTGCTCGCCGTCGCGATGAACGGCGAGGTGCTCCCGGAGTCCCACGGCTTCCCGGTCCGCCAGGTCGTGCCCGGCCTGTATGGGTATGTCTCGGCGACGAAGTGGGTCACCGAGATCAGGGTCACCCGGTTCGACCGGGACGAGGCCTACTGGACGCCGCGCGGCTGGGCGCCGAAAGGCCCGATCAAGACCCAGTCCAGGATCGACCTGCCCCGTGACGGGGACGAGGTCACGGCGGGCCGTACGACCGTGGCGGGCGTCGCGTGGGCGCAGCACCGCGGCGTCGACGCGGTCGAGGTGCGGGTGGACGGCAGCGCGTGGCGGCAGGCGAGGCTCGCGGAGACCCCCGGCCCGGACACCTGGCGGCAGTGGTCGCTCGACCTCGACCTGACGCCCGGCCGGCACACGATCTCGGTGCGGGCCACCGACGCGACCGGTTACACCCAGACCGAGGACGAGGCCCCGCCCGCCCCCGACGGCGCGACCGGCCTCCACACCGTCACCGTCACGGCTCGCTGACCGGCCCCGGGGCAAGCCGGGTCTGGAGTTGGGAAAACCCGCCGTGCCCCGGACGGCCCGCCTCTACCATCGGCACCCTGATGTGCGCGAGGAGGGGGGCCAAGCGCGTGAACCAGGAGAGGGCGCGCCGGCACGCGAGGTGGCGGTTGCCGTCCGGTGTGTACAACCCGGTCGTGTCGGCCGACGGCCGGCGATGGCGGGATTACGAGCAGGCGGCCGACGCGCCTGCTCCTTCGCTCGAGGACCGCCGCCTGGACGTGCGGATCGCGACGCTGCCGCTGGGCATCGACACCATGCCCGACACCATGCCCGACACCATGACCGGCACCGTCACGATGCCGGTGGTGCCGGCGGCGAGGAACGGCGACATCGGGGGACGTGGGGGCCGCGGCCCGGGGACGCCGGCGGGGCGCCGCGGCGGGCCGCCGGACCTCCGGGAGGCCGTTCCCGTGACGACGCCGGTCGATGCCGGGACCGGGGACGACGAGGAGATCCGGGGCCCGGAGGACGCCGAGGTGTCCGAGGACGCCCGCGATGTCGGCGACGCTCAGGGGCCGGACGACGGCGGGGACGTCGGGCGCGCCCCTGACGACGGTGCGGCGACGGGAGAGCCGGCGACAGGGGGAACCTCCGCAGAGGCTGTCGGAGGGACCGCCGGCTCGGCAGCGACATCGGGAGAACCCGGCCCCGGGGACGCCGAGCCTGATCCGGGGAAGACCGGCGCCCGCGACGAGTCCGGGTCGGATGCCCGCGCCCGGGAGGACTCGGGCCCGCGGGAGCCAGACCCGGGGGAGCCCGGCCTGCGAGAGTCCGGCGAACTCGCGCACGCGGAGGAACGCCCGGCCGCCGAATTCGAGGCGGGCCACGATGGTGCCGGCGCCAGGAGAAACGAGGGCACCACCGCGGGCACCACTGCCGACACCACTGCCGACACCACTGCGGACACCGCTGCAGATACCGCCGCGGACCCGGCCGAGCCCGGGGGGCACCCGACGCTCACCGCGCCCGGGGGGCACCCGACGGTCACCGCGCCCGGGGAGCGCGCGAGCGTCACCGCCGACGGGACGCGGGACGCGGTGGACGACGGGACCGGGGCGGCCGCCGCGACCGGCGAGAACGGCCGGGGCGCGGTCGTCCCCGAGGCGTCCGGCTCTCGTGAGCGGCGAGACGATGCGGCGACCCCGGTGAGCCGGGGCGACCGGCCGGGCGAGCCGCTGCCCGAGTCATTCCTCGGGCCACTCCTCGGCGCGGGACACGCCGCCGTGTCCCCGGCCGGGCAGGACGAGTGGCACGCCGAGACCGCGCCCGCGCCGCGCATTCCCGCGTCGCAGGCCGGCGACGAGCCGGCGCCGGAGGCGGGCCGGAGCGAGTGGCGCGAGGAAGGGTCCGGCGGCGCCGTGGACGACGGCCCGGAGACGGGCGAGCTCGCGGACGCCGACGACTTCTGGGCGGCCGTGCTGCGCGACGACACCGAGTGCGACTGGCTGGACGGCCCGGGCCGCCCGCGGCGGCTGGAGGAGACCCGCCCGTACGGCAGGCCCGGCGGCCTGGCCGAGGCGGATCCGGGCGGCCAGGTGAGCCTCGCGCAGGCGGTGAGCGGGCGCTTCCCGGACCCGCGCGGCACCTGGATCCGGCTGATCAACGCCGAAGGGCCGACGGAGGACGCGTTCAGGTCCAACAACGCCGTCGACTGCGCGCTGTCGGTGATGTCCACCTGGCACGGCGAGCCCGTGGTGGCGGCGCGCAGGCAGCCGGAGTACGACGGGTCGGGCCGCCCGCTGCTGACCGGGGAGACCGGGGGCGTCGGCCGCGCCGAGGAGTGGCTCGGGCACCGGTTCGAATACGTGGGCCACGGCCGCCGGGCGTACGTGGCCATCGCCCAGCGGCTGATCTTCGGCGGGCACGGCGCCGCCGCCGTCCTCATCACCCGCTGGGCCGGGGGCGGCAGCCACGCGTGGAACGCGGTCAACTGCCGCGGCGAGGTCCTCTGGATCGACGCCCAGCGGGGTCACATGGCCGTGGAACCGCCGTACGAGGACGTCACGGGGGTCTTCGCGGTGGTGATCGACCGCCAGGGCCGCCGCCTGTGACGCCCCGCGATCGAGGGCTCCCGAACGGCGCCGGGTGAGCAATGCGCGCCCGGCGCCGGTCGCCCGCTCGCGTGCGTGCTTCCGTGCTCGCCTCCGCTCGCGTGTGTGCTTCCGCGCTCGCCTCCGCTCGTCTGTGTGCTTCCGCGCTCGCCTCCGCTCGCCGTGGGCCGCGCCGTTGCGGATTTCCTGTTTCCGGCCGAGCGCGGGCCCGATGGCGAGTGACGGTCAGTGGCGGAGGGCGTCGTCCGCGTCGAGCCGCTCGATGAAGGCGAGGACCCGGGTGGCGACTCGCTCGGGAAACTCGCCGTTGAGGGAGTGGGAGGCGTCGGGCCACAGTTCGACGACCCCTTGGGCGAGCAGCCGGCGGGCGCGTTCCGCGGCTCTGGCCGGATGGTGGATGATGCTACGCCCGGCGATCACCGCGAGGGTCGGTACGCCGACCGCGGCGACCTCTTCGTCCGCGGGATAAGTCGGCGGGGGGAGGAAGGCGGTGAAGTCCCGCATCCCGGCGGAGATCAGGGCGGCGACCGGCTCGTCGCCGGAGATATCGGCTCCGCCGGAGATCCAGCTCAGCAGCCGCCGGCGCCACGGCTCGGGGAGCGGCCCGAACGCGCCCAGCGAGACGGCGACCGCCTTCCAGGTGATCCGGCCGAACAAGCAGGCGGGATCGAGCAGATTCAGGGAGGCGACCTTGTCCGGGGCGTGCATGGCGAGCCGGAAGGCGGTCCACCCGCCGATCGACACGCCGAGCAGGTGCGTCCGGTCGAGGCGGAGTCCGGTGAGGAGCTCCGCGAGCCATACGCCGTGGTCCGCCGCGCTCGCGAACGGCCTGCTCTGCACCGAGAGACCGGGCTCGCCCAGCAGATCGATCGCGTAGACGACGCGGCCCGAGGCGCGGAGACCGGTGAGGTTCGGCGCCCACATCGGGGTCGACGCGGTGCGTCCCGGCAGCAGGAGGAGCGGCGTTCGGGCATCGGCGCCGTCCGTGCCGAAGCGATGGACACGAACGGTCCCGAAGCCGGTCGGCACGTCCTGGATCGCGTCCGGCGCCGGGAGGCCGGTCATGGCCCGGTCGTAAATCCGCCGGTAGCGCGCGTAGGCCTGCGCGTCGCGGAAGTGCCCGAGGCGCTGTCGGCGGAACTCGGCTCCGATGTTGGGTCGCACGATGCCGCTCACGTACGGGTCCTCCATTCGGCCTTGGCGATACGATCGTATTGCATTGATATCACGATACGCTCGTATCGCGAAAAGGAGGGACCGTGCCCAAGCAGGTCGACCATGCGGCTCGGCGGGAGGAGATCGCCCACGCGGCGCTGAGGCTGTGCGCGCGGGACGGCCTGGCCGGTGTGACCATAGGCCAGGTCGCACAGGAGGCCGGCGTCTCCAAGGGGCTCGTGCAGCACTACTTCGCCGGGAAGGCCGATCTGCTGCGCGCCAGCGCCCACGTCATGAGAAGAGAAATCGAGCGCCATGTCGGCGAAGCCGTCAGGGACGCCCGAGGCCCGGCGGACACGCTGCGGCGCGTGCTGCTCGCGATCGTCGGGCTGGGCGCGACCGCTGTGGTCCCGCTGCTGGCCGGGCACGCGTTCCTGAGCAGGGCCGTTGCCGATCCGGAGATCCGCGACCTCTACCGTGCCGGCGGCGACGCCGTCCACCGCGAGATCGCCGCGATGCTGGCGGCCTCCGGTCCCGCCCCGGACGTCGATCCCGGGGTGGAGGCCCACGTGCTGCTCGGCCTCGCGCGCGGTCTCGCCGACGAAGTGCTGCTCGGGGAGCTCGACGTGAACGACGCGGCCGCGATCGTCGACCACCATCTCCAGCGGATCCTGCCTGGCGCCCCGGCCGGCTCCGGTTCTCCCCCCTCGCCGCAGACCTCCGGTTGACGATCGTCAGGCGACACGGGTGCGCTCCGGCCCGCCGGTGACGCCCCCGCCCGGGCCCCCGCCCGCGCGGCTGACCCGGGCGACCGGCGCCCCCGGCCCGTACGGAACCGGGGGCGGCGGTCAGGAGGCGGCCAGCGCCCCGACGACCGACGCCCGGGCGGCCCGGCGGGCGGGCAGCACCGCGGCGAGCACCCCGGCCAGGCCCGAGGCGGCGATGAAGATCAGGATCTGCACGGCCGGAAGCTGGAAGGAGACGGTCTCCGTGAGCGTCGTCGTCGCCGCCCAGCCGTACGCGATGCCGAGCACGACGCCGACGATCGCGCCCACCAGGCCGAGGACCAGCGCCTCGACCGAGAGCATGCCCCGCAGCTGCGGCCGGGTCAGGCCGAGGGCGCGCAGCAGCGCGGACTCGCGGGTCCGTTCGTGGACCGACAGCGACAGCGTGTTCGCGATGCCGAGCAGCGAGATCACGATCGCGAGGGCCAGCAGCCCGGTGACGACCATGAGCATCGAGTCGATCGCCTCGTCGAACTGGCCGCGGATCTCGGTCGTGCTGCCGACCTTGACCGCCGGATAGGCCGCCGTGGCGTCGTCCACCACCTTGCGCGACCGCTCCGGGGCCACGCCGTCGGCGGCGTCCACCAGGATCTGCGTGTCGCCCACCGCGCCGAAGTGCCGCTCGAACGCCTGCTCGGCCATGGTGAAGGCCGGCAGCAGGGACACCTCGCCCCTCAGCACCGCCGCCACCTCGAGCGAGGCGCTCTTGCCTCCCGACGTGACGGTCACGGTGTCGCCCACGGCGACGCCGAGGTCCTGGGCCACGTAGTCGGCCACCGCGACGTCGCCCGCGCCGAAGCCGTTCAGCGTGCCGGACGACGCCTCCGGCTTGATCGCGGTGCCGATGGCCGACCAGGTGACCGTGCCCACCTCGTAGTCGCGGCCGTTCACCTTGGCCTTCTTGCCGCGGAACTCGGTCACCGCGGCGAGGTCGCGGCTCCCGCGCAGCGCGTCGGCGACAGAGCGGGGGATCGTGCCCGTCTGCGCCGACAGGATGTAGTCGGCGGGGAACTGCTTGTCGAGTTCGCCGCCGACCGTGGTCCGCACCGTGGCGGTCAGGACCGACATGAACGTCATCAGCGTCACGCCGACGGTCAGGGCCACCGTCGTGGTGGCCGCCCGCTTGGGGTTGCGCCGCGAGTTGTCCACGGCCAGCCGCCCCGGCACGCCGAACAGCCGCGCCGGCACCCAGCCGGCCAGCCCGCTCAGCGGCCGTACGATCACCGGGCCGAGCACCAGCACCGCGAAGAACACGAGCACGCCGCCCGCCATGACCGTCAGCAGCGCCGCCTGGCCCGGCTTCTGCAGCACCCCCGCCGCGGTGAGGCCGGCCCCCGCCAGCAGGAGCAGGACCGAGACGACCACCCGTACGACCCCGGTGCGGAAGGTGTGCTCCTCGACCTGCGCGCGCAGCGCCGCGACGGGCGGCACACGGGTGGACTGGCGCGCGGGGAGCAGGGCCGCGGCCATCGTGACGACGACGCCGGTGCACAGGCCGACGGCGATCGTCTGCGGGGACAGGGTCACCGTGCCCGTGGGGATGTCGGTTCCGACGGCCCTCAGCACGGCGACCGCCGCGGCTCCGAGGCCGAGGCCCGTCAGCAGGCCCAGCACCGACGACAGCAGGCCGACCACGGCGGACTCCAGCACGATGGAGCCGAAGACCTGCCGTTTGGTGGCGCCGATGCAGCGCAGCAGCGCCATCTCGCGCATCCGCTGCGCGACCAGGATGTTGAAGGTGTTGTAGATGACGAGCGCGGCGACGAGCAGCGCGACCGCGCCGAACAGCAGCAGGCCCAGCCGGATGTAGGAAGTGTCCACGTGGTTGCGCCTGGCCACCTCGTCGGCGCGTTCCCGTCCGGTCATCACCGTCGCGTCGCCGCCCACGGCCGCCGCGACGGCCGTACGCAGGCTCTCCGGCGAGGGTCCCGAGGAGACGACGTCGATCTCGGTGAAGCCCTTGGCGCCGGTGACGCGCCGCGCCGTGTCGGGAGTGAAGGCGACCGCGCCCCGGTAGGCGAGGTTCTGGTCGACGCCCACGTCGAAGATCCCGACGAGGCGGAACTCCTGCCGTTCGCCCGCCCGGTCGAGCACCGCGACGGTCGCCCCCGGTGCCAGCCCCTGGGCCTTGGCGGTGTTCTTGTCGAGCACCGCATCGCCCGCGGCGGAGGGCGCTCGCCCCGCAGTGATTTTGATGCGGTCCGCCGGGATGGACACCCCGGCGGTGGGGAAGTCCCCGACGACCTTGCCGTCCCTGCCGATCAGCGGCGCGTCCCCGGACACCATGGGCTGGGCGTCCCGCACGCCCCGCACCGCCCTGATCGCCGCGAGCGCGCTCTGCGGGAGACTCCCGTCGCCTTCGGCGTCGTCCTTGGGCGTCACCACCACGTCCACCTTGTCGGCATCGGCGGCGAACGACTGCGTGAACCCGGCGTCGATGGTGTCGGTGAGCACGAACGTGCCCGCGATGAACCCGACACCGAGCACGATCGCCAGGGAGGTGAGCAGCAGGCGCAGGCGGTGCGCCAGCAGCCCGGTGAGAGTGGTCCTGAACACGGCTCAGGCCTCCAGCGCCATCAGCGTGTCGAGCACGGCCTGCGGCGTCGGCCGATCGATCTCGCTCACCAGCAGGCCGTCACGCAGGAAGACCACCCGGTCGGCGTACGACGCCGCAACCGGGTCGTGGGTCACCATCACGATCGTCTGGCCGAGCTCCCGCACCGACCGGCGCAGGAACGCCAGCACCTCGGCGCCGCTGCGCGAGTCGAGGTTGCCGGTCGGCTCGTCGGCGAAGATCACCTGAGGCTTGCTGATGAGCGCCCGCGCCACCGCGACACGCTGCTGCTGCCCGCCCGACAGCTCGCTCGGCTTGTGTCTGAGCCGGTCGCGCAGGCCCACCGTCTCGATCACGCGGTCGAACAGCGCCTGGTCGGCCTGACGGCCCGCGATCTCCAGCGGAAGCCGGATGTTCTGCTCGGCCGTCAGCGTCGGCAGCAGGTTGAACGCCTGGAAGATGAAACCGACGCGCTCACGACGCAGCAGCGTGAGCTGCTTGTCGTTCAAACCGGTGATCTCGACGTCGCCGATGCTCACCCGTCCGTCCGTCACGGTGTCCAGCCCGGCCAGGCAGTGCATCAGGGTGGACTTACCGGACCCGGACGGCCCCATGATCGCGGTGAACGCCTCCGCGGCGAAACCGATGTCGACGCCGCGCAGCGCGTGCACGGCCGCGTCGCCCTCGCCGTACACCTTCGTCAGTCCCCGCGCGACGACCGCGGTGCGAACCTGGGTTGTTGTGGTCATGACGCCACGCTATGGCCGTGATCAGGGCGTTTCCTCGGCCTCGCGGACGTTCTCGGCGTGCGGCCACGGGACGGGCCCGGCGGGACGTGTGCGACTAGCGAGGTAGTGCGGACTCAGCCCCGCGGATGATCGGGGGAGACCACACCGGTCTCGTACGCGTAGACGACCACCTGGGCGCGGTCGCGCAGTCCCAGCTTGGCGAGGATGCGGCCCAGGTGGGTCTTCACGGTCGCCTCCGCGAGGTGCAGGCGCGCCGCGATCTCGGCGTTCGACAGGCCGCGGGCCACGTGGACCATCACCTCCCGCTCCCGCGCTGTCAGCACACCCGCGTCCTGCCGCCGCGTGTCCCCCTCCGGAAGAAGGACGGCGAAGTGGTCGAGCAGGCGGCGGGTCGTGCTCGGCGCGACCACCGCGTCACCCGAGTGCACCGACCGGATCGCGCTGATGAGCTCGGCCGGCGGCACGTCCTTCAGCAGGAATCCCGCCGCGCCCGCCTTGATCGCCGCGAACGCGTACTCGTCGAGGTCGAACGTCGTCAGGATCAGCACCTTGGGACCGTCCGGCGCCGCGCAGATGACGCGGGCCGCCTCCACGCCGTCCATTCTCGGCATGCGGACGTCCATGAGGACCACGTCCGCCTCGACCGTGCGCAGCGCCTCGACGGCCGCCAGCCCGTCCGCCGCCTCGCCCACGACGTCGATGTCCGGCTGCGCCCCGAGGACCATCCGGAACCCGGTCCGCACCAGCTCCTGGTCGTCGACCAGCATGACGCGTATCACTGCCGCTCCGCTCCGCTCGTCATCGCCGCGATCCCCGCAACCGTACGCGGCCGGGGGAGCGCCCGGTCACGCGGCCGGGCAACGCCGGTCACACGGCCGGGCAACGCCGGTCACACGGCCGGGCAACGCCGGTCACACGGCCGGGGGACGGCGCGGTCACGCGGTGGGGGGACGGCCCGGTCACGCGGCCATCCCGATGGGGATCCTGGCGACCACCCGGAACCCGCCGCCCGTCCGGGGGGCCGCCTCGACGCTCCCGCCGTACATCGCCGCCCGCTCCCGCATGCCGATCAGGCCATGCCCGCCGACCAGGCGCGGCGCCGCGGCGCCCCTGCCGTCGTCGCTGATCCTCAGCTCGAGCTCGCCCGTGCCGTACGTCATCTCCACCCAGGCCCGCGTGCCGGGGCCGCCGTGCTTGAGCGCGTTGGTCAGGGCCTCCTGCACGATCCGGTAGACGGCGAGCTGCTCGCCCTCGGGCAGCGTCCGCGCGGTGCCGGACACGGTGAACTCGGTCGGCAGCCCCGAGTCCCTGACCTGCCTGATCAGATCGCCCAGCTGGGCCACACCGGGCTGCGGAGCGTACTCCTCCGCCGGGCTGCCGGCGTCCTGCCGCAGGACCCCCACCAGCCTGCGCATCTCGGCCAGCGCCTGCCGCCCGGTCGCGGAGATCGCCTGCATGGCGCGCCGCGCCTGCTCCGGGTCGCCGTCGAGGGCAAAACCTGCGCCGTCGGCCTGGACGACCATCACGCTGACGTTGTGCGCCACCACGTCGTGCAGCTCACGGGCGATGCGGGCGCGCTCGGCGGCGGCCGCGATGCGCGCCTGCTGGTCGCGCTCCCGCTCGGCCCGCTCCGCGCGTTCGACGAGGCTCTCCACATAGCGGCGGCGCGTGTTGGCGTAGATCCCGGCGATCCAGACGGCGACGATGAAGGCCGACGACGACGGCCACGACTGGCTGGCGTCGGGAGACCAGCGCAACATCGCCAGCAGCAGCCCGAACTCCGCGACCGCCCCGGCGGCCAACGCCCACCGGAGCGTGCAGCGCGAGGCCACGCCGTACACCGCGACGAGCACCGCGATGTTGGCGGGCAGGACGATGACGTCGAGCAGCCACTGGACGAAGCTGACGGCGGCGACCACGGCGAACACCTCGCGGGGGTGCTCGCGGCGCCAGGTCAGCGGAGCGATGAGGGCGGCCGACAGCAGCAGCAGCCCGGGCACACCCACGTCCCGTGCTCCGAGCGAGCCCGACCGGGTGAACGCCTCGGCGGTGGCCAGGCTCAACAGCGCCAGCGGGGAGACCGTCAGCGCGTCCACGAGCTTGCTGTGGCGCCGGGTCCAGGCGCGTAGTCTGCCGAACACGTACCCAACCATATGTATGTGCTGCTCAGGAAGGTCTCACCCTTGCGGTGGATACCGCGCTACGACTCAGGTCGCAGGCGCCCGCCGGGTTTACGCCGTTCTTACGGATCACGTCGCATCCTTGTTCCCGGGAACGCTTCTCTGAAGCGGGTAAAGGGAGATCTGAATGGCGGATCAGGACGCGGGGTCGCGCGGCACCGGGGACGAGCCGCGCGGCCCGCGCCCGGAGCCGGAAACCGGGCCGACCGGGTTGAGCGAGCCGACCGCGACAAGCGGGGCCGCTGAGCCCGTCGGCCCGGCGGCGCCGGCCGAGCCGGCTGCGACCACCGTTGTCGCTGACTCCGCCGGGCCTGCGGCGCAGACCGGGCCCGTAGAGACCACGCCGGTCGCGCCGAGTGCGCCAACCGGCACGACCACGCCAACTGGCACGACCACGCCAACTGGCACGACCACGCCAACTGGCACGACCGCGCGGACAGGGCCGGCCGGGCCGACGCCACCGCCGCCTCCGGCGAATCCCACGTCACCATGGACCAGCCCGGCGAACACGCCCAGGGCGGCGGGGCCGGGTTCACCCTGGACCCACCCGAACAACGGCCCGATGAACACGCCCGGAGCGGGCACGCCCGGGGCGCCAGGGCCGTACGCGCCGTGGACAGGCTCCGCCGGCCCGGGCCGCCCGGCGCCGGGACCCGCGAGCGCGCTCCCGAGCGGCGGCGGATACGCCTTCGGACCCGGAGGCGCGGGTTGGAAGGCCCCCGGCTGGCAGAACCCGCGTCCGTCGTTCGATTCGGCTCCGCGGCCAGGCTTCCCCGCGCGAGTGGTGGATCGGCTCCCGCGCGGGCACACGGGGCGGCTGGTGGCCGTCGGCATCGCGTCCGCGCTCGTCGGAGCGCTCCTCGGCGGTGGCATCGTGGCCGTCACCGCGATGGTCTGGGGCCGGGCGGACGCGGGGGCGAGCTGGGACACCGGCGGTGACCGGCAGCGCTTCTTCCCCCGTGGCTTCGGCCAGAACGCCCCGCAGTCCCAGGACGATCTCCTGCCCCCGTGGTGCAGGAGCACCGAGGCCGGAGTGCGCTGCCAGGCGCCCGGCTGATCCTCGCTCCCCGGAAGGGCGCGCGCCGGCGGAGGGGCCGGCGCGCGCCCACGGGTTTCTCCGGCGGGTTGCCACGGCGCCGTGACTGTCGGCTCCGCCCGGTCACGGGCACCGAAGTTCCCGGGCATGCCCGGCCGGTCCCCAGCGTGCGTGCCTGCTGGCGTGCAGGTGCCGCGGGAGCCGTACGGTGCGGAACTCGTCGTCGGCTCCTGCCCGTCGTGCGGCCGGACGAGCAGGGGACATTGTTGTCCTGGTGAGCCGCTCCGGGCGTGCGGAAACTCCCCATGACGATCACTCCCGCTCACTCTGAGCACGGAGCAGAGCGATGGCCGTGCGGATCGCCGCGGTCCGCGAGCGCGCCCCTCCGGCGGAAACGAACCGCTCCAGGAAGGTCAGGTCGTCGGCCCCGAGCATCAGGTTCAATTTCGCGAGCGCCGGGCGCTCGGGGTTCAGCGGCTTTCGCGTTCTTATGTGATTGTGCCGCTCGTTATTGTTTTCTGAATCGCTGTGGGGTCGACGAGATTCGAACTCGCGCTGTACGGTACCTAAAACCGTTGCCTCTGCCGATTGGGCTACGACCCCTTTTCCTCTTCCTTTGCCCGCGAAATTCTCCGTCTGAGAATGACGGTTGGGGCAGAGGAATCGCAAATTCTCTTTTCTGTTGTCCAGCCAATTGCCGTTGATGTGGTCGATGTGCAGCGTAAGCGGCCGACCCTGCCAGGTGCCGCCTATCCTACAGTCTGCGCAGACGTATGGAACTCCTACTTCGTGTAGCGCCCGCCTGAGCTTGCGGGGCTTCTCGCGGCCGGATCCCGGAGGTAGCAGCACGAGGATCTCCGCGGGCAGGTATCGCCGCGGCGTCGTTGCGCCTCTGTCCGGCAAGGGCCTGCCGAAGTGGGTTGTGTCGATACCGAAGTGCTTGAGGCGGCGGCTGATGTGGGCGTGGGCGCCGCCGGACCACGGGATGCCGAGATGACGCAACACGTCGGCGATGCTGCTCGCGGCTGCCGCCGCGTCGGCGAGCAACTCTGGGGTGTACTTGTACTTCGCCATGCCCCGGAATTTATCGGCGGGCACCGACAATTCCGGGAGTACGACGAAAGGGATATCTCAGGAAATTCCCAGCTCTTTTGTGAGGCGGGCGACGTGACCGGTGGCCTTCACGTTGTAGAGAGCCTTCTCGATCTTTCCGTCGGGGTCGATGACGAACGTGGACCGGATGACGCCCATCACGGTCTTCCCGTAGTTCGTCTTCTCGCCGTACGCGCCGTACGCCTTGTGCACGTCCAGACCGGTGTCGGACAGGAGCGGGAACGCGAGCGCGTCGCGCTCGCGGAACTGCCGCAGCTTGGCGGGCTTGTCCTTGGACACGCCCAGCACCACGAAGCCCTGCTCGGTGAGCGCGCCGAGGTTGTCGCGGAAGTCGCAGGCCTGCTTGGTGCATCCGGGGGTCATCGCCGCAGGGTAGAAGTACAGGATGACCCGCCTGCCGCGAAACGACTCCAGCGAGACCTCGTGGTCGTCGGCGTCGGTCAGGGTGAAGTCCGGCGCGGCGTCGCCGGGCTGGAGCTTGCTCATCACGTCCTCCGGAAAAGGTGACCCGCGGCGATCGGCGGGGCAAGCGTCAACCAAACTACCGGCTCAGCCGCTGTGCGGGGCGACCGGCGGACCTGGCAGACTGATCACACACCAATACCACAGAAGGGGGATCGCATGGCGGACACCGATCCCGATGCGCTGGAGCTGAAGATCGAGCGCACGCGGGCGGAGCTCGCTCGCACGGTCGACGCCATCGCGGACCGGGTGAGCCCGAAGCGGGTCGCGGAGCGCGGCGTAGCGAAGGCGAAGGCCAACGCGCGCGACTTCGTCACGTCCGTGGAGGACATGGTCCTGGGGCCGCGCACGTACGCCCCGGCCGACGACGAAGGGGAGCAGCCCGCGGAGTACCCGGCGCCCAACATCGCCCCGGTGCTGATCGGAATCGGCGTGGCCGTCGTCGTGGGCGCGGCCATCGTGCTCCTGCGCCGCCGCTCCCGCTGACCCGCCGGGGGACGACGCCGCCGTGACACGGTTCGCGGCGGCGCGCGCGTTTCCGTGATAAGGCAGCCGCCAGGCCGAGAGGCAGCCGCCAGGCCGAGAGGCAGCCGCCAGGCCGCGGTAAGGCAGCCGCCAGGCCGCGGTAAGGCAGCCGCCAGGCCGAGAGGCAGCCGCCAGGCCGCGGTAAGGCAGCCGCCAGGCCGAGAGGCAGCCGTCAGGCCGCGGTAAGGCAGCCGCCAGGCCGAGAGGCAGCCGTCAGGCCGCGGTAAGGCAGCCGTCAGGCCGAGAGGCAGCCGCGGGGCCGGGGCCGGCGGTCAGAGGAAGGTCCTGCCCTCGCCGCGGTAGGTCGGGACCTCCTCGGTCACCCGGTCGCCCTCGATCAGGTGCAGCGAGGCGAAGCGCTCGCACAGCTCGCCGGCCTTCGCGTGCCGGAACCAGACGCGGTCGCCGAGGCGGAGATCGGCCGCGGCCTCGCCGAGCAGGGGCGTCTGCACCTCGCCCGCGCCCTCGTCCGGGTGGTAGGTGAGCCCCGCGGGCAGGTACGGCTGGGGCAGCCGGGTGGGTCCCGGGGCACCGGAGGCGGGGTAGCCGCCTCCGAGCACGGTCACGATGTCCGGAGCCGGCTTGCGCACGACCGGCAGGGCGAACAGCGCCGCCGGCCGGCCGGTGAAGCCCCGGTAGAAGTCGAACAGGCGCGGATGGAAGAACCCGGAGCCCGCCGCGACCTCGGTGACCGCCCGCTCGGCGACGGTCTTCTCGATGCTCCCGGTGCCTCCGCCGTTGACGAACTCCAGGTCGGCCACCTGACGTACGGCCCGCACGATGCGGCCGCGACGCACGACCAGCTCACGTCGCGACCGCTCCTGCATCAGGCGCACCGCCCGCCCGTACGGCCCGGGCACGTCGTCTCCCACTCCGGCGATCTGGGCCTCGTACGCCATGAGCCCGGCCAGCCGCAGCCCGGGGCGCTCGGCGATGCGGGCGGCGATCTCGGCGGCCTGCTCGGGCTCGCGGATCGGCGACCGCAGCGCGCCCGCGCGGAACCTGCCGCCGAGGGCCACGAACCCCGCGTCGAGGTCCAGGCACACCCGGACGCGGTGGGGGAGCCGGAGGCTCTCGATCAGGTCGAGGTGCTCGGGCGAGTCCACCATGACGGTGATCTCCCGGGCCGCGGCCTCGTCCGATCCCAGGGTGCGCAGGGCGGTCCTGTCCGCGGTCGGGTAGGCCACGAGCACGTCCCGCAGGCCGGTGGAGACGAGCCACAGCGCCTCGGGCAGCGTGAAGGCCATGACACCCGAGACGCCGTCCATGGCCAGGATCCGTTCGAGCACGGGCCGGCACCGGATCGACTTGCTGGCGACCCGGATCGGCTTGCCCCGGGCCCGGCGCACCATGGCGGCCGCGTTCGCCCGGAGCGCGTCCATGTCGAGGACGGCGAAGGGCGGCTCCAGGTGGGCCGTGGCCTGGTCGAGGCGCTGGCGGTCGTCCATGTGCGCAGCCTAGTACGGCACCGGCCGAAATACATGAGCCGAATTCATGTTAACCGCGCCCGGGCAAAGTCTTCTCCGGGGAGCCGCCATGATCGCGCAAGGCGGCGGGTGACCCGCCCCTCCCGCCGCCGCTCCGTGTACCCATGGTGACGTGACTACCGAGCGGACCCGGCGCGGTGAGCGGGAAGGGTGAACGGCTGATGAGCGTCGTGCAGGGAATCCTGGCGGGTTCGTCGGCGAGGAGCGCCCAGGGCGCCGGAAGAGCGGCAAGCTCCGAAGGCGCCGAAAGCGGCACAGGCCCCGCAAGCGGCATGGGCGTGGCGGCGGGCCGCGTGGCCGGCCGCCGGGCCGCCGTGCGCGCCCTGCGGCCGGCCCGCACCCCGGCCGCCGTCGCGGTCGCCTCCGCCCTCGCCCTGCTCGCCTGGGCGCTCACCGCGGCGGTCGTCACCGTCATGATCGGCGGGTCCCTGCCCTGGCGGCTGCCGCCCCGGCTGCTGAACCTCACGCCGGCCGACCCCGCCGTCCCCGTCGCCGCGGTCGGCATGATCGTCTGCGGGGTGGGGCTGGTGGCCCTCGCGATCGTCCCCGGCCGTCCCCGGCTCGTGCCCCTGGAATGCCGGGACCCGCTTCTCGCCATGGGCCTGACCCGCGCCGGTCTGCGCCGGACGCTCGCCGCCTCGGCCCGCGAGGTCGAGCACGTCCGCCGGGCCGGCGTCCACATCCTCCGCAGGCGGATCGAGGTCGTCGTGGTGGCGGACGCGGACACGACCGGCGCCCTGCTGCGGGAGGTCGGCGCGGCCGTGGGAGACCGGCTGTCGGGTCTCGGCGTCCGCTCCCGCCACGAGGTCGTCGTACGGCTGCGCAGGAGAGGGGGCTGAGGTGCGTCCGCGACTGGGGAACCGGGCCGGGCTCTGCCTCGTGGGCCTCGCGCTGGTCGCGGGTGGCGCCGGCCTGCTGGCCGCCGCGCGGCGGCGGCCCGGTGCGGCCCTGGCCGACGCGAGCGTGATCGACGGGCGGCCGTGGGCGCTGCCCCTGCTGGCCGGGGTGGCCATGCTGCTCGCCCTGGTCGCGACCCGCTGGCTCGTCATGGCGCTCGGCTGGGGCCGGGTCGGCAGCCGCACCGGTTCCGGCATCGCCATGCTCGGCGTGGCGCTCAAGGGGATCGACGGGATCGGCCGCATCTCCGTCAGGCTCGTGCGCGACGGCAGGCTGCGGGTGTCGGTGTCGCTCCAGCGCTCCGCCGACCTGCGGCAGGTGATCAGGCGGCTGGACGAGTCGGCGATCTCACGTGTTCGCCGCGCGGTCGGCAGGGACGACGCGCTTGCGGTCGTCCGCCTGCACGTCCGCCGCCGCTGACCGCCCCGCTGACCGCCCCGCTGACCGCCCCTCCGATCGCCAGGGCGCGCGGGTCGCGCCGGAGCCGAGCGCGAGCCCGGCGGCAAGGCACGCGAGCGGCACCACGGGCACCACGTAGCGGTGGTCGAAGGCGGCGATCAGGGGCGGCAGCAGGAGCAGGACCGCCGCCGCGGCCCAGGGCAGCAGCGCGGTCCACCGCCGCGCCACCAGCCCGGCGAGGCCGGCCAGCAGGATCGCCGCCAGCAGCGGCCCGCGCAGGAAGCCCTGTTCCTGGTAGGCGCGCAGCCACCCCGCGAACGGCTCGGCCACGTGGGTGTCCCCGGAGCTTCCCTGGTAGGCGGTGGTCAGCTCGCCCGCCGTACGGCCCGAGGAGGCCACCTTGGCGGTGAACGGCTTCACCGAGGCGGGGAACACGTACGCGCTCTGCGTGCCCGGTGCGGGGTAGACCTTCCGGTCCCATTCGAACGCCCACATGGCGTCGTGCAGACCGGTCGTCAGGAAGTCGAGGGGCTGGCTGCGGATCGCCAGCGACGCGAACTCGCCCGCCAGCCGCTCCTTGTCCTTCTTCACCCGCTGGATGGGCGAGTCGGCGTCCCAGATGTAGGCGGGCGCGGCGAGCCGGGGCCCCGACGGGCACAGCACCGCCAGCTCCTTCGGCGGCTTCATGACCGCGCAGTCGGCGAAGGTCATCGTCCGCGACCACAGCCACGTGCTGCTGCCGCCCATCCCGTACGACCCGTGGGCGTCGTGGAACCAGACGGCGTACCCGCCGAGCACGGCGGAGGCGGCGGCGAGCCCGGCGAGCGCGGTCCGCCAGCGCCGGGCCAGCAGCACGGGCAGCAGTGCCAGCGCGATCAGGGGCAGCCCCAGGGTGCGGGTGATCGTCGCCAGCCCGAGCAGCAGCAGCGCGGCGACGACCGGCCACGCGCCGGGCCTGGGACGCCACAGCAGGATCGTCACGGCGGCGACGACCAGCGCGGTGAACAGCAGGTCCGCCATGACGAGGTGTTCGAGCTGGATCTGGTGGACGTCGAGCAGCACCGGAGTCGCCGCCAGCGCCGCGCCCCAGCCCGGCAGCCGGGTGCGGCGGCGCAGCAGCGCGTACACGCACACGGCCATGCCGAGGCCGAGCAGGTGCTGGACGACCACGACGGCGGTGATGCTGTGCAGCGGGCTCAGCGCCGCCAGGAACAGCGAGTAGCCGGACGGCCGCGAGGGCAGCGGCCGCAGGTCGAGGGCCGAGCTGAGGTAGGCGAAGGAGTCGGCCCAGAACCACAGCGCGGGCCGGTAGCCGAGCACGGCGAGCGCCCGCAGCGCGACACCCGCCGCCAGCACGACCAGGAACGCCCGATGCGGGCGCAGCGCCTCGCGCCACCTCACGTGACGGCCCTCCTCCTCGTCGGTGAGGTCACCACCTTATTGGCCCCGGCCGACGTTCCGCCCGTCCGCATGATCACGATCGGATTCACGCCAGGTCAGACGGGCTTCGGCCGATTCTCTGCATGATCATGAAGGGTGCCGGTGCAGGTGAGGCGCCCTGCGTGCGACAAATTACAAGATCACGGCGGTGGGGGTCAGCACTCGATGACGTTGACGGCGAGGCCGCCGCGCGAGGTCTCCTTGTACTTGTCGAGCATGTCCCTGCCGGTGTCGCGCATCGTCTTGATGGCCTTGTCCAGCGACACGAAGTGGCGCCCGTCGCCGCGCAGCGCGATGCGGGCCGCCGCGATCGCCTTGATCGAGGCGACCGCGTTCCGCTCGATGCACGGGATCTGGACGAGCCCGCCGATCGGGTCGCAGGTCAGGCCGAGGTTGTGCTCGATGCCGATCTCGGCGGCGTTCTCGACCTGCTCCGGCGTCCCGCCGAGCGCCTCGGTGAGGCCCGCCGCGGCCATCGAGCAGGCCGACCCGACCTCGCCCTGGCAGCCCACCTCCGCGCCGGAGATGGAGGCGTTCTCCTTGAACAGCACGCCGATCGCGCCCGCGGTGAGCAGGAAGCGGACGACGCCGTCCTCGTCGGCGCCCGGCAGGAAACGCATGTAGTAGGACAGGACGGCCGGGACGATGCCGGCGGCGCCGTTGGTCGGCGCGGTGACGATCCGGCCGCCCGCGGCGTTCTCCTCGTTGACGGCCAGCGCGAACAGCGTGACCCAGTCCATCGCCCGCAGCGGGTCGGTCCCGTCGGCCTCGCCCTGCAGCCGCCGGTACAGCTGGTGGGCCCGGCGGCGCACCTTGAGGCCGCCCGGCAGCACGCCCTCGCGGCTGGTGCCGCGTCGTACGCACTCGGCCATGACCTCCCACAGGTGCAGCAGGCGGGCCCGGATCTCCTCCTCCGTACGGCCGAAGGCCTTCTCGTTCTCCATCATCAGGCCGGAGATCGACAGGCCGGTCTCCGCGCAGTGCGCGAGCAGCTCGTGCGCGGTCGTGAAGGCGTACGGCAGCACCGTGTCGTCGGGCTTGATCCGGTCGGCACCGGTGGCGTTCTCGTCCACCACGAAACCGCCGCCGACCGAGTAGTACACCTTCTCGCGCAGCACCGTGTCGTCGGCGTACGCCGTGAACCGCATGCCGTTCGGGTGGTGGGGGAGCGACAGCTTGCGCTCGAAGACGAGGTGCTCGCCGACCACGAACGGGATCTCGTGCACGCCGTACAACGTGACCGTGCCGCTCGACCGCATCGCCGCCAGCCGTTCGTCGACGGTGTCGACGTCGACCAGCTCGGGCTTGTCGCCGGACAGGCCCAGCAGGACCGCCTTGTCGCTGCCGTGGCCCTTGCCGGTCAGCCCGAGAGAGCCGTACAGGATGGCCTCGACCCGGGTGACCTTCTCCAGCAGCCCGTCCTCGTGCAGCCCGCGGACGAACTTGTGCGCCGCCGCCATCGGGCCGCCCGTGTGCGAGCTGGACGGCCCGATTCCCACCTTGAACAGGTCGAAGACGCTGATCGCCATTGACCGTCGCCTCTCAACCGCCGGTCAGGACTCGCCGGAGGTCAGCGCGGTGTACTCCGCGGCCGACAGCAGGTCGTCCGGCTCCTCCTCCACGCGCACGCGGAACAGCCAGCCCTCGCCGTACGGGTCGGAGTTGACGAGCGCGGGGGTGTCCGTGACGGCGGCGTTGATCTCGACGATCTCGCCGCTCACCGGCGCGAAGATGTCGCTCACGGACTTCGTGGACTCCACCTCGCCGACCGCGTCGCCGGCCGCGACCGTCGTGCCGACCTCCGGGTGCACCTCCACGTAGACCACGTCGCCGAGCTGCTCGGCCGCGTACGCCGTGATGCCCACCGTCACGGTGAGGCCGTCCTCGATCCCGGCCACCCACTCGTGTTCCTTGGTGTAGCTCAGGTCGTCCGGAATGGTGCTCACTTGCTCCTCCTGTAGAAAGGCAGATCGACGACGTCGACCGGTTCTTGGCTGCCCCGGATGTCCACGGTCAGGCCGCCCTTTTCCAGGGCGTCCTCGTCGACGTACGCCATGGCGATCGGGCGGCCGAGGGACTGCGACGGGGCGCCGCTGGTCACCTCGCCGACGACGGCGCCGTCCCGGGTGACCGGGTAACCGTGGCGGGGGACGCGGCGGCCGCGCGCCACCAGCCCGACCAGGCGCCGGGTGGTGTCCTTCGCCGCGACCCGCTCGAGGGCGGCCTTGCCCACGAAGTCGCCGGGCTTGTCGAAGCGGACGACCCGGCCGAGGCCCGCCTCGAACGGCGTGATCGCCGCGCTCAGCTCGTTGCCGTACAGCGGCATGCCGGCTTCCAGGCGCAGCGTGTCGCGGGCCGACAGCCCGGCGGGGACGAGCCCGGCGTCCCTGCCCGCCTCGGTGAGGGCGTTCCACAGCGGCACGGCGTGCTGGTTCAGCACGAACAGCTCGAAGCCGTCCTCGCCGGTGTACCCGGTGCGCGCGATCAGGACGGGCGTGCCGGCGACGACGCCGGGGAGGATGGCGTAGTACTTGAGCTCGTCGAGGTCGGCGTCGGTCAGCGGGGCCAGGATCTCGGCGCTGCGCGGCCCCTGCACGGCGACCAGCGCGCACTCGTCCGACCGGTCGGTCACCCGCGCGTCGTATCCCCGGACCCGATCGGCGAGCTCACGCGCGACGAGGGCGTGGTTGGAGGCGTTGGCGACGACCATGTACTGGTCCTCGTCGAGGCGGTAGACGATGAGGTCGTCCAGGATGCCGCCGGTCTCGTTCACGATCATCGTGTAGCGGGCGCGGCCGGGCGCGAGGACACTGAGGTGCCCCACGAGGGCGTGGTCGAGGGCCTCGCCCGCCTCCGCCCCGACGACGAAGATCTCGCCCATGTGGGACAGGTCGAACAGCCCGGCGGCCGTGCGCACCGCGTTGTGCTCGGCCGACTCGCTGCCGTAACGCAGGGGCATCTGCCAGCCCGCGAAGTCGGTCAGGGTCGCGCCCAGGCTTTCGTGGACCCCGCGGAGCGGGGTGGATCGGGACATGCCCACCTCGGAAAGGACGGATGCTGCGTTGAACTATCGGGCATCCTCCCCCTCTGTCATCGGCGCCTGAGAGCTTCGTCCGATCTTTGCCGGACTTTCACCTTCGGCGAGGCCTGCCGGCCTTCTTTCCAGAGGTCACCTGGCCCGTACGGTCCTTTGCCTTGAGAGGTTCGCGGGGAGGGCTTGCTCCTTCAGGGGCCCTGACCGGATGCCAGGACGCTCTCCCGCACGGGATCACTGGTGCGCTGCCCAGCCTAGTGGTTCGCCGCAACCCACGTAACCTGCCGGACGCCCTGAATTCCCGCCCGCGCCGCCGGCGCCACCGAGGTCAGGAAGGCGCATCAGGTGGAGGGGGGCGTCGCCGGAAGGATCGCCGATGGAGAGCCTGCGTGCCGAGGGACGACTCGATGCCGAGATGGGTCGGCCGCCGCTCTGCGCCGGGCTAGCGGTGGACCAGGCCGAGGAACCCCCTCAAGGCGACGTCGATCTCATGAATTTCGTGGGGATCGAGGCGGCCCGCGAAGTCGCCGAGCCGGGAAGCGTCCACGGCGCTGATCTGGTCGACCAGTACACGCGTGGTCTTTCCGTCCAGTTCGATCTCCGGCCGGGAGACGGCACGCCCCGCGCTGGTCGACGTGGGGGTGACGACCAGAGTGGGGAGAGCGAAGCCGTCGGTCTGCACCACGACCGCGAACCGCTCGCCATGCTGCTCGTGGCCGACCGGGCTTCGAGGGGCGCGTAAGCGGACGTCACCGCGCATCCGGGTCGCCAAGCTCTCGGCGGATGGCCCGAACCTCGGCCAGGTCGTCCGGATCCTTGCCGAGCCTCTCGGCGTCGGCGCGGGCCTGCTCCAGCCGGCGGAGACGGTCCGCGAGTCTGATGGCTTCACGCACCACGTCCGTGGCCGATCTTCCGTCGGCCGTCAGCCGAGCGAGAACCTGCTCGGTCGTCGGATCAAGCTCGATCGTCAGCACAGCCATATTGTCACGGTACGACGATACGTTTCGCAGACAATCCGTCACAATCCGTGGTCGAGGTCGCGGGGCGGGCGATGTCCCGCACAGGCGCGTGCCGGGATGGAGGAAGGGTCGCCGGTGACGATCCGCTGGTGAAGGGCCTGGGTGTCGGGGGACGGCTCGGTGCCGAGGCGGTCGACCAGGGTCCGGCGCAGCCGCTGGTAGGACGCCGAGGCGTCGTGGGTGCGGCCCGACCGGTGCAGCGCCAGCATGAGCTGCCGGTGCGGCCGTTCGCGCAGCGGGTGCCGCCTCGCCCACTGGGTCAGGCCGCCGACGATCTCGCGGTGGTCCCCGAGCGCCAGCCGTACGTCGAAGAGGTCCTCGGTCGCCGCGCGCCGGTCCTCGTCGAGGCGCTCCGCCCACGCGGCCAGCGCGTCCACGTGCCTCATGCCGGACAGGGCGTCGCCCCGCCACAGGCTCAGCGCGTTCTCGAGCATCCGCGCGGCATTGTGGTAATCGCCATTGTCTCGCGCGATTCTGCCCTGCGCCGTGAAATGGTTGAATACTGCAGCATCCACGGATCCCGGCGGTACGGAAAGAAGGTAGCCGCCCGCCACGCTGTGGAGCGGAGAAAGGCCGGGGTCCCGCGGCGAGAGCCGCCGCCGCATCTGTGCGATGTAGGTGGTAAGGTTCCGGCGCGCGGATTTAGTGGGACAGCCATTCCAGAGCAGATCGATCAGCCTGTCCCGATGAAGCGTGACATTGGCATTCAGCAGGAACAGCGCCAGGAGTTGCCGGTGCCTGGGGGCCAGTCCGGCGATGACGTCCCCCGAGGGCTTCATGGCCAGGAACGGTCCGAGCACGGCGTATAACACGGGTCCCCTCGCACGTGAAAGCAGCCTGAACGCGCCGGCGATGCGGCATTGACAGGAATTTGACGATATCCCTCTGTGCCCGCATTCGTCAAAATTGCGTTTTTCTCGGCGCCTGTCCGGGAGTGCAGTTCCGCAGTTGACATTGCGTTCCGTATAACGCCGAATGCCGAGCGAACATGCACGTGCATCAAATGAAATCGGTTACAGAATGCGGGGAGAGCGCCTCCGGGTGTTTCCGGCGGCCCCGCCTGTCGGGGTGCGCGATCGGCGAACGCCGTGTTCACCGGGGCACCGCCGGCCGTCCGGCGCGTGATCACGCAGGGTCCGGACGCCGTGCCGGTGCGCCTACCACGGGACGGGATTTCGGCCGGGGCGACGCGCGGGTCGCCCCGGATCCCTCAACGGCGGGCGGCGGCGACGAGGGCGTGGAAGAGGGGGCCGTCCTCGTCGGCCTCCGGGTGCCACTGCACGGCCAGGGCGAACGCCGCGCCGGTGACCTCGACGGCCTCGATGATGCCGTCGTCCGACCTGGCGGTCACCTCCAGGCCGTCCGCCAGGCGGTCGATCGCCTGGTGGTGGTAGTGGGCGGGCGTCAGGTCCCCGCCGTCGTAGATCTTGGCCAGCCCGGGCGAGAGCCGTACGGGGAGGCGGCCGAACGTGCCGGGAGCGGGGGAGTGGTCCGTGTGGCCGACCACGTCGGGCAGGTGCTGGTGGAGGGTGCCGCCGAGCGCCACGTTGAGGACCTGCAGGCCCCGGCAGATGCCGAGGAACGGCAGGCCGGCCTCCAGCGCCGCCGCCATCAGGCCGAACTCGGCATCATCACGAAATTTCCGGACGTAGCCGGTCTGGGGGGCGGGGGCGGAGCCGTACCGGGCGGGGTCGATGTCGCCCCCGCCCGCGATGATCAGCCCGTCCAGCCGCCCGGCCAGCTCGGCGGGCTCCCCGGCGGGCGGCAGGATGACCGGCTGCCCGCCCGCCCGCTCGACATGCTCGACGTACATGTACGGCAGCAGCGCCGCCGGCATGTCCCACACGGTGAATCTCGCCGGCTCGACGTAGCACGTCACGCCGATCACGGGACGAGCCATCCCCGCCCCCTACAGCGGGGTGACGTACGCGCCGGAGATGCCGCCGTCGACCAGGAACTCCGAGGCGGTGATGAACGACGCGTCGTCGGAGGCGAGGAAGGCGACCGCCGCGGCGATCTCCTCGGCCCGCGCGAACCGGCCGATCGGCACGTGGACGAGACGGCGCTGGGCGCGCTCGGGATCCTTGGCGAACAGCTCACGCAGCAGCGGGGTGTCCACCGGGCCGGGGCACAGCGCGTTGACCCGGATGCCCTCGCGGGCGAACTGGACGCCCAGCTCGCGGCTCATCGCGAGCACGCCGCCCTTCGAGGCGGTGTAGGAGATCTGCGAGGTGGCCGAGCCCATGACCGCGACGAACGACGCGGTGTTGATGATCGAGCCCTTGCCCTGCCGCTGCATGTACGGGATCACGTGCTTGCAGCACAGGTAGACGCTGGTGAGGTTGACCTCCTGCACCCGGCGCCAGGCGTCGATGCCGGTCTCGAGGATCGAGTCGTCGTCCGGCGGGGAGATGCCCGCGTTGTTGAACGCGACGTCGACGCTGCCGAACTCCTCGAACGCGGTCCGGTACATCCGGGCCACGTCGTCCTCGTTCGCCACGTCGGCCTGCACGAACAGGCCGCCTACCTCTCCCGCGGCCTTGGCTCCGGCCTCCTCGTCGAGGTCGGCCACCACGACCTTGGCGCCCTCCTGGGCGAACCGGTGGGCCGTGGCCAGCCCGATGCCGCTGCCGCCGCCGGTGATGACGGCGACGCGGTCCTGCAAACGCTGCATTGATCTACTCCGTGGCGATGAAGACGTTCTTGGTCTCGGTGAATGCGGACAGCGCGTCCGGGCCGAGCTCGCGGCCGAGGCCCGACTGCTTGAAGCCGCCGAACGGGGTCCAGTAGCGGACGCTGGAGTGCGAGTTGACCGACAGGTTGCCCGCCTCGACGGCCCGCGCCACGCGCAGCGCCCGGCCCACGTCGCGCGTCCAGATCGACCCCGACAGCCCGTACGCGGTGTGGTTGGCGATGCGTACGGCGTGTTCCTCGTCGTCGAAGGGGACGACCGACACCACCGGGCCGAAGATCTCCTCGGTGTACGCGCGGTGGAAGGCCCCCGAGCCGGGCGCGAGGGGGTCGAAGCCGTCCGGCGCCGCCAGCACGGTGGGTGCGAACCAGTAGCCGGGGCCGTCCGGGCACGAACCGGCGGCGTACACCTCCGCGTCCGTGACGAACGAGGCGACGCGCTCGCGGTGCTCGGCGCTGACCAGCGGTCCCATCTGGTTCGCCGGGTCGTTCGGGTCGCCGACCTTGACCTCCCGCACGGCCTGGGACAGCCGCGGCAGGAAGTCGTCGTAGACGGAACGCTCCACCAGGATGCGCGAGCGGGCGCAGCAGTCCTGGCCGGAGTTGTCGAAGACCGCCATCGGCGCGGACTCCGCGGCCCGGTCCAGGTCGGCGTCGGCGAAGACGATGTTGGCGCTCTTGCCGCCCAGCTCCAGCGTCACCCGCTTGACCTGCTCGGCGGCCTTGGCGCCGATCAGCCTGCCGACCTCGGTCGAGCCGGTGAAGACGATCTTCCGTACGTCCGGGTGCTCGACGAGCCGGGCGCCGGCGACCTCGCCCTCGCCCGGGACGACCTGCAGCACGCCCTCGGGCAGCCCGGCCTCCAGGGCGAGCTCCGCCAGCCGCAGCGCGGTCAGCGGGGTCCACTCGGCCGGCTTCACGATCACCGTGTTGCCGGCGGCGAGGGCCGGGGCGACCCCCCAGGTCATGACGACCATCGGAAAGTTCCACGGCACGATGATCCCCACCACGCCCAGCGGCTCGGCGAACGTGACGTCCACCCCGCCCGGCACGGGAATCTGCCTGCCGTGGTTGCGCTCGGGCGCGCCCGCGTAGAAGTTGAGCACGTCGCGGACGTTGCCCGCCTCCCAGCGGGCGTTGCCGATGGTGTGGCCCGCGCCTGTGATCTCCAGCCGGGCCAGCTCCTCGGCATGGTCCTCCACGACCTGCGCGAAGCGGCGCAGCAGCCGGGCACGCTCGCCCGGAGCCACCGCGCTCCAGGCCGGGAACGCCCGGCGGGCGCGCTCGACGGCGCGGTCCACCTCGGCGGCGTCCGCCATCTCGACCTCGGCGATCACTTCCTCGGTCGCCGGATTGACTATCTTCACAGCCGTTCGAACCCCCGATAGAGCTCCCAGTCGGTGACCGCCGCGTCGAAGGCGGCCAGCTCGACCCTCGCGTTGTTGGCGTAGTGCTCGACCACGTCCTTGCCGAACACCTCCTCGGCGATCGGCGAACCCTCCCACAGCGCCAGGGCGTCGCGGAGCGTGGCCGGCACCCGCTCGGCGCCGGAGTCGTAGGCGTTCCCGCCGAACGGCTCCTCCAGCTCCAGCCCGGCGTCGATGCCGCGCAGCCCCGCCGCGATCATGGCGGCGACCGCGAGGTAGGGATTGACGTCGCCGCCGGGCACCCGGTTCTCGATCCGCAGCGAGGGGCCGTGGCCGACCAGCCGCAGCGAGCAGGTGCGGTTGTCCACGCCCCACTTGACGGCGGTGGGGGCGAAGCTCCCGGGCACGAACCGCTTGTAGGAGTTGATGTTGGGGGCGTAGAGCAGGGTCAGCTCGCGCATCGCCGCGAGCTGCCCGGCGATGAACCGCCGCCCGGTCTCCGACAGCCCGTACGGCTCGCCGCCCGCCATCACCGGTGTGCCGGCGGCGTCCCGCAGCGAGATGTGGATGTGGCAGGAGTTGCCCTCGCGCTGGTTCGGCTTGGCCATGAAGGTGATCGACCTGCCCTCCTGGGCGGCGATCTCCTTGGCGCCGTTCTTGTAGAACACGTGGTTGTCGCAGGTCGCCAGCGCGTCGGCGTACCGGAAGGCGATCTCGTGCTGGCCGAGGTTGCACTCGCCCTTGGCCGACTCGACGTACAGCCCGGCGCCCTCCATGCCGAGCCTGATCCTGCGCAGCAGCGGCTCGATGCGGGAGGTGCCGAGCAGCGAGTAGTCGACGTTGTAGAGGTTGGCCGGGGTCAGGTCGCGGTAGCCCCGCTGCCAGGCCTGCTCGTAGCTGTCGTCGTAGACGACGAACTCCAGCTCGGTGCCGACGTACGCGGTCCAGCCGCGCTCGGCGAGCCGGGCGAGCTGGCGGCGCAGGATCTGCCGGGGGGAGGCCACGACGTCCGCGCCGTCCTCCCACACCAGGTCGGCGAGCAGCAGGACGGTTCCCTCGTGCCAGGGCACCCGGCGCAGCGTCGACAGGTCCGGCCGCATCACGAAGTCGCCGTAGCCGCGCTCCCAGGACGACATGGTGTAGCCGTCCACGGTGTTCATGTCGACGTCCACGGCGAGGAGGTAGTTGCAGCCCTCGGCGGCGTGGTCCAGCACCTCCTCCAGGAAGTACCGCGCCGACAGCCGCTTGCCCTGCAGCCGCCCCTGCATGTCGGTGACCGCGAGCAGGACCGTGTCCACGCGGCCCGCTTCGACGTCATCGCGGAGTCGCTCCACGCTGAGCACGGTGCCTCCCGTCCAAAAGTCTGGAAACAGACCATTGAGGGCATGCAAGCACCATGTTCCCCTCGTCGTCAACAATGCTGCGGGGGTTTAACCTCGGTCGAAGGAACGGGGGGCCCCGGCGACGGGTGGAGGGACGATGCGCATGGAGACCACCCCGGCGGAGGCGTCCGGGCCGCGGCCCGCGGCCGTGGGGATCACCGGCGTGGTGTCGCTGCTGCGGCCGGTGCGGGCGGGCAACGCGTTCGAGGAGACCGTCGAACGCCTTCTCCAGGCCATCAAGCTCGGCGTCGTGCCGCACGGGGGGAAGCTGCCGCCGGAGCGCGAGCTGGCCACCCGGCTCGGCATCAGCCGGGTCACGCTGCGCGAGGCGATCCGCGCGCTGCAGGAGGCCGGCTACCTCGACGTACGGCGCGGCCGGTACGGCGGGGCCTTCGTCGTCTACCGGCCGCCGAGCCCGCGCAAGGGCGACCTGCGCAGGGCGGTCACCCGCATGGGCGAAGACGACCTCGAGGACGCGCTGACGTTCCGGATGGCCGTCGAGTGCGGGGCGGCTAGGGTCCTCGCGACCACCGAGCTGACCGGGCGGCAGCGGGAGACGCTGGACGCCCGGCTGGCCGGGGTGAACGACGCGGCCCCGGCCGACTACCGCCGGATGGATATCGCGTTCCACCTGGCGATCGCGGAGCTGACCGGCTCGCCGCTGCTGGCCGCCGCCTGCGCGGACGCCAGGCTCCGGGTGACCGACCTGCTCAACGCGATTCCCGTGCTGCGGCCCAACATCGAGCACGCGGCGGCCCAGCACGCCGCCATCGCCGCCGCGATCCTCGACGGCGACCCCGAGGCGGCCGAGCGGGCGGTGGCCGAGCACCTGGAGGGCACGGCCGCCCTGCTGCGCGGCTTCCTCGCCTGACCACTCCCGCCGCCCCGTAGCATCGAAGGCCGGGGGATCGCTTCATGACCGACTGGTTTCACGAACGCATCATCGAGGCGCACCGTCTGCCGCTGTTCTGCTTCTTCGTCGCGCTGATCACGGCGTTCGTCTTCACGCGGGTGAACGTACGGCTGATCAGGGCGCGGGTGCGGTGGCTCGGCAACGTCAGCGTGGGCGAGATGCACATCCACCATGTCGTGTTCGGGGTGGTGCTCACGCTGCTCGGCGGAGTGGCCGGGCTGGTCCTGTCGGACGTGTCCACGGGGTGGTATTCGTTCTCCTCCGCCGTGTTCGGCGTGGGCGCCGCTCTCGTGCTCGACGAGTTCGCGCTGATCCTGCACCTGCGCGACGTCTACTGGCAGGAGGAGGGCCGGACGTCGGTGGACGCGGTCTTCGTGGCGATCGCGGCCACCGGCCTGCTGCTGCTCGGGCTGCGCCCGCTCGCCTGGAACGGCGCGGACGGCGCGGAGGCCGGAGGGGGCTGGAAGGCCCCGGCGTTCCTCGTCGTCAACCTCGTCTTCGCCGTGGTCACCCTGCTCAAGGGGAAGATCTGGAGCGGTCTGCTGGGACTGTTCGTGCCGCCGCTGCTGTACGTGGGGGCGGTGCGGGTGGCGCGGCCCGGCTCGCCGTGGGCCCGCTGGTGCTACTCCGAGCGGGCGAGACGGCCACGGCCCCGGCTGATGGCCAGGGCGCTCCACCGGGAGGAACGCTGGCGCCGCCCGGTGATCAGAGCGAAGATCGCGGTGCAGGAGTTCGTCTCCGGCCGCCACGACCTGCCCGCGCCCGCGCTGCCCGTACGGCACTCCCGCCGTCGGGTCGTGTCGCCGCGTCCCCGGGCGGGCGCGGACCACACCGTGCGGCACGGGCGGCCGGGCCGTCCCCGGGCCCGCTGAGTCCGGTGACCTGCGCCGATCCCTCCGTGAGCATTTCAGGCGGTTCTGTGGGTATTTCACCCTTGTGTGAGAACTGTTGGGGGGCGGGAGGGGCGGTAATGGAGTCTCGCGAGCGGTTGATGTTCCAACGGATGGCGGCCCAGCTCAAACGGGAGGCGGCGCTGCTCACCGGGGACCGGCTGATGGCCGCCGAGGCACGTGGTGAGGAGGCCGAGGCCGACCTGTGCCTCACGTGGTACGAGATTATGGACACGATCCGGGAGATCCGCCTGCTGTACGGGGTGCCGGGATGACCGATCGTCACGGTGGGTGCGGAGGCGATACTGAGGTGGTGACCGCGTCCCGCGCCTTCTCCGCGCCGCCGTTCCACCTGCGCCTCATCGAGGACGCGCGGCCCGTCCTCGACCGCTACGGCCTGCTGCTCGCCGGCGGCTACGCACTGCTGGCGCATGGATGCACGTCGCGGCAGGTCGACGACCTCACCTTCGCCACCGGCGGAGAGGCGCCGCTGACGGAGATCGGCGCGGCGCTGGCCGAGGCGTTCCGGAGCACCGGTCTGTCGGCCGAGGTGTGCGAGGCGGGCGCCCGTATCGGCCGCGTCGTCGTCACCGACGAGATCACCGGCCAGTCGTGCGAGGTCGCCCTGCTCCGCGAGCCGCTGCGGGACCGGCCCGCCGACGCCGGGCCCTGCCGGGTGGTGGGCCTGGACGACGCGGTGGGCCTCAAGGTCCGCGCCCTGCAGGACCGCGGCCTGCCGCGCGATTTCGCCGACGTCGCCTCGGTGTCCGGCCTGTACTCCTTCCGCCTGCTCGAACAGCTCGGCGCGCGGTACGACGACGAGTGGCGGGTGGAGGACCTGGTCGAGCGGCTGGAGACCGTCGACCTGCTCGCCGACGAGGCGTTCGGCGGCCTGGACGAGGAGGGCGTCGCCGCCGTGCGCCGCTTCGCGTACGCCTGGGCGGAGGACATCAAGCTGCGCCGCGTCGACGACGGCGACGCGGAGTTCGACCTCGACGTGCCGGACGTGGACTGATCCGGGACGGCTGAATCCCCGCGCGCACCGGCGTTTGCGGTGAATTAGTGTCTCCGGGAGATCGCACGCCGGGTTCGCGCGAGGGGGCTCCATGGGGACGGACGGCGACGGCCCCGGCGGCGGCCGGCCCGGACCGGGGGCGAAGGCGTCCCTGGGGGAGCGCGCCTCCTGGCGCCTGCTGTTCGACCAGGTGCGCCCGCACCGGCGGGTGCTCCTGCTGGGCGGCGTGCTCAGCCTCGTCGGCAGTCTCACCGGGCTCGCCATGCCGGTCATGGCCAAGCGGGTGATCGACACGTTCGGGGAGGGCGGCGCGCTGGCCGGCCCGGTGCTCGGGCTGTCGGTCGCGGTCCTGGCCGGCGCGCTGATCTCGGCGGCCGGGCGGTTCCTGCTGGAGCGGATGGGCGAGACGATCGTGCTCGACTCCCGCCGGAGCCTGGTGGACCGCATCCTGCGGCTCACGGTCCCCGACGTGGACCGGCTCAAGCCCGGCGACCTGCTGTCGCGGGTCGGCTCCGACACCACGCTGCTGCGTGCCGTCTGCACGGACGCGCTGGCCTCGCTGGTCGGCTCCGCCTTCACGTTCCTGGGCGCCGCCGTGATGATGGCGATCATGGATGGCCCGCTGCTGGTCGTCACGCTCGCCGTCGTCGCGCTGGTCGGGCTCCTGGGCGTGGTCATCGCCCCGCGCATCCGCCGCGCCTCCCTGCAGGCGCAGGTGGCGCTCGGCGAGATGGGCTCGGTGCTCGACCGCGCCCTCCAGGCGTTCCGCACGGTCAAGGCCGGCGGGGCCGAGGCGCGGGAGACCGCGGCGGTGAGCGCGGCGGCCGTCGAGGCGCGTGACCGGGGCGTGGCCGCCGCCGCGTGGACCTCGCTGGCCGGGATCGGCGCGTGGATGTCGATCCAGCTCGCGTTCCTCGCGGTGCTGGGGGTCGGCGGCGCGCGGGTGGCGGCGGGGGAGATGGAGATCTCCGCCCTGATCGCGTTCCTCATGTACCTCTTCTACCTGGTCTCCCCGATCGGCCAGATCGTCCAGAGCCTCACGCAGATCCAGAACGGCCTGGCCGCGGTGACCCGTATCCAGGAGATCGCCACGCTGCCCACCGAGCCCGCCACCGAGCCCGCCACCGAGCCCGCCGCCGCCCCCGGGACGCGGGCGGGAGGCGAACCCGTCGGGGTGACGTTCTCCGGGGTCGTCTTCCGTTACGGCGCGGACCGGCCGGTGGTCCACCACGGGGTGACGTTCGAGGCGCCCGCCGGCGGCATGACCGCGCTGGTCGGCCCCTCGGGCGCGGGCAAGTCGACGGTGTTCGGCCTCATCGAGCGGTTCTACGAGCCGCAGGAGGGATCGATCACCGTCGGCGGCCGGGACATCCGCGACTGGCCGCTCGGCGATCTGCGGGCCATGCTCGGCTACGTCGAGCAGGACGCCCCGGTGCTGTCCGGCACGCTCCGGGAGAACCTCGTCTTCGGCGCGCCCGGCGCGACCGGCGAGGAGATCGCCCACGCACTCGCCCGTACGCGCCTGGACGATCTGGTCGAGCGGCTGCCCGAGGGGCTGGAGACGCAGGTCGGCCATCGCGGGGTGCTGCTGTCGGGCGGCGAGCGGCAGCGGGTGGCCATCGCCAGGGCGCTGCTGCGCCGCCCCGGGCTGCTGCTGCTCGACGAGGCGACCTCCCAGCTCGACGCGGTCAACGAGATGCGGCTGCGGGAGGTCGTGGCCGAGGTGGCGCGCGAGACGACCGTGCTGGTGATCGCCCACCGGTTGTCCACCGTGACCGGGGCCGACCGGATCGTGGTGATGGAGGCCGGCCGCGTGCGGGCCTTCGGCACCCACGACGAGCTGGTCGCGGCCGACGAGCTCTACCGCGAGCTGGCCGCCACGCAGTTCCTCGTCCCGTCCTGACCGGCGGCCCGGCGGACCTCCGCAGACGCCGATGGCGAAGCCGTGAGCAGCCCTTACACCGGGCCACAGCTTCTTTCGACCGGAGACCGGGAAGGTCGGTGGTGCGTAACCTCTCCTTCACCACCGCCCGGTTCCCGGAGCCAACGCGCGTGCGGGCGCGTCCGGGTGACACGGGTCGGAGGCGGTGCGCCCCGGCCGGTCAGGCCGGGGCGCACCGCCGTGCTTTACCTCCCGCGTAATCGATCTTCTGACCTCGCCCGGCCAGACTCCGGTTGCCGATGCGAGACAGCGGGAGAGTGGACATGTTCTTCGAGACCTTCGACGGCACGCGACTGGCCTACGAGGACTACGGGCAGGGCGAGCCGATCCTTTTCCTGGCGAGCTGGGTGCTGCACGGCGACATGTGGGAGTACCAGCTTCCGTTCTTCGTCGAGCACGGCTACCGCTGCGTGACGCTGGACCGGCGCGGCCACGGCCGCTCCGACCGCCCCTCCGCGGGCTACGACCTGGACAGCCTGGCGGACGACGTGGCCGCCCTGATCGAGCACCTGGGCCTGCGCCGCGTGACGCTGGTGGGGCACTCGGCCGGAGGCGCCGAGATCGCCCGCTATCTCGCCAGGCACGGCGAGGAGCGCGTCGCCCGGGTCGCGTTCGTCTCCGCCGTGCTGCCGTTCCTCAAGCGGACCGCGGACAACCCGCAGGGCGCCCCCGAGGAGGCGCTGCGGGCGACGCTCGCCCAGTTCGCGACCGACCGGCCGAAGTGGTTCGCCCGGCAGGCGCAGGCGTGGTTCGCCACGCACCTCGGCAACGACGTGTCGCCGGCGCTCGTCGACTGGACGCTCGCGCAGTGCCTGTCGGCCTCGCCGTGGGCGACGTCGCGGGTCTTCGAGGCGCTCTACCACGCCGACCACCGGGCCGGGCTGCGGGAGATCGGCGTGCCCGCCCTCGTCGTGCACGGCGCCGCCGACATGTCGGCGAGGGTCGAGACGACCGGCCGCCGTACGGCCGCCCTCGTGCCCGGGGCGGTCTACAAGGAGTACCCCACCGCCGGGCACGGCCTGTTCGTGACGCACAAGGACGCCCTGAACGACGACCTGCTGGCCTTCCTCAAAGACGGTTAGCCGGCGAGCCGGCGCATGGAGCGGACCGACCAGGCCAGGGCGGGCACCGCGAGCACCGCCATCAAGGCGAACGCGAGCGCCACGTGGCCGCCCGCGAGATCGCCGGCGAACAGCGCCCGCCCGGCCTCGACCGCGTGGTAGAGCGGGTTGACCTGGGCGACCGTCCGCATCCACGGCGGGGCGAGCGACATCGGCAGCAGGATGCCGGTGAACAGGATCAGCGGCAGCGCGAAGAACTGCAGGATCTGCGACATGCCGTTCTCGTCCCGTACGGCCAGGGCCAGGCCGTACGAGAGGCCGGAGGCGAACAGGCCGGTCAAGGCCATGAGCAGGAGCATCAGGGCGACGCCGGGCAGGCTGGGCCGCATGCCCATGAGCAGCGCCACCACGATGATCAGCACCGCCTGCGCGACCAGCACGATCATGTCGCGCAGCGTCCGGCCGAGGACGATGGCCGGGCGGCTCGCGGGGCTCGCGGCGAGGCGTTCGAGCACCCCGGTGCGGATCTCGGCGATCATGCCGAAGCCCACGAACAGCGAGCCGAACAGCGCGATCATCACCATCACGCCGGGGGTGAACATGGCGAGCGTGCGCTCGTCCGGCACGCCGGGCATGGTGTTGGCCAGCAGCGGGGCGAACAGCAGCAGATAGAGGACGGGCTGGAGGAGGCCGAACAGCGGCCAGACCGGATTGCGGGCGGTGTTGCGCAACTCGTAGGCCAGGAACAGGCCGGTGTGCTTCAGCATCGTCGGACCTTTCGGGGGGGTCAGGCCGCGTCGCGCAGCGAGCGGCCGGTCCTGTGCAGGAAGACGTCGTCGAGCGTGGCCCGGTCGAGCGCCACGGACTCCAGGGCCAGGCCCCGCCCGGTGAGCGCGGCCAGCAGGTGCGGCAGCGCCCGCTCGCCGTCGTCCAGGTAGACGCGCAGCAGGCCGCCGTCGGCCCTGACCTCTCTCGTGTACGGCAGGCCGTCCAGCACCCGCGCCGCTTCCTCCGCGCCGGACACGCGTACGGACACGACGTCGCCGGCGATCTCGCGTTTGAGCTCGGCGGGCGTCCCGGCCGCGACGACGAGCCCGTGGTCGACGATGACCAGGCGGTCGCACAGCGCGTCGGCCTCGTCCAGGTAGTGGGTGCTGAGCAGGACGCTCGTCCCGCCGTCGCGCAGCGCCTTGATCTGCTCCCAGAGGTTGGCCCGGTTCTGCGGGTCGAGACCGGTCGTGGGCTCGTCGAGGAACAGCAGCGGCGGCCGGTGGACCAGGCCGAGCGCGATCGCGACGCGCCGCTTCTGGCCGCCGGACAGGGTTCTGGCCGGCCGGTCGGCCGGGCCCGTCAGGTCGAAGGCCGCGAGGAGTTCGTCCGTACGCGCGGCGGCCTCGGCCGCTCCCAGGCCGTTGACCCGGGCGGCGAGCCGGAGATTGGCCCGGGGCGTGTTGTTCTCGTCGACCCCGCCGGCCTGGCCGACGTAGCCGATGCGGCGCCGGACCTGCTCGGGGGAGGTCAGCAGGTCGTGCCCGGCCACCGTCGCGGTGCCGCCTGTGGGTGCGACCAGCGTCGCCAGCATGCGGATCGTCGTGGTCTTCCCGGCGCCGTTGGGACCGAGCACGCCGACGATCTCGCCCTCGGCGACCCGGAGGTCCACCCCTCTCACGGCCTCCACCGGCTCGGCGGCGCGGCGGCCCCGGGGGCGGTAGGTCTTGCGTAATCCCCGTGCGTCAATGATCATCTTGGGCTCCTCGGTCTAGGGGATGTCGTCGCGCTCGATGCGGTCGACGGCCTGTTCCAGCCACTCCAGTTGCGCGCGGTACTCGGCCGCGTTCAGTTCCAGGCACTCGTCCACGTGCCGCGGGGCGCCCGACGCGCGTTTGGCGTCGCGGGCCCGCTCGTAGCTGACGAACGCCTCGCGCAGCCGCTCGGTCCTGTCGCGCACGACCGCCTGCAGGTCGGCCTTGGACAGCCGGTCCAGGAACGTCAGCGCGACCTGGAACGGGTCGACGATCGGCATGATCTCCGACCAGTGCTCGCGCAGCCGCCGGTCGAACTCGGCCCTCCCCTCGGGCGTGATCGCGTAGACCGTCCGCCCTCGCCCGGAGGGCCGGCCGTCGCCGGCCACTTCGAGCAGGCCCTCCTCGGCCATCTTCCCGAGGGCGTGGTAGATCGAGCCGAAGGCCACGTTGGCCCAGTGCTGGGCGCCCCACAGTTCGAGCTTCTTGCGTACCTCGTAGCCGTGCAGCGGCCCGTCGAGCAGCACTCCCAGGATCAGCACCCGCGTCGATGACATATTCAAAATTGTATACAAACTTGAGTATCGTGGTCAACCGTGAACGACAGACACGAGATCCGCAGAGACGACGACGGGGCCCTGCTGGGCTACGTCCGGCGCGACGGCGAGCAGTGGGAGCCGCTGACCGTGTTCGGCTACCCCCTCGGCGCGGCCGGGCCGTACGAGCGGGCGGAGGAGGAGGTGCGGCGCGCGGGGCTCGACGTGCTCAGCGGCCACTGGGAGTTCCTGGAGGACGGCGAGTGGTACCGCTGCGTGATCCTGGAGGCCGCCGACGGCGAGGTGCGGGTGCGCCCGGCCGACCACCGCTACCCGCACCACGTCTACGCCCTGCGCCTGGAACACCCGGGCCCGCAGACCCTGCGCCCGCAGCGGTGACGCCGGTGCCGGGGGAGATCGGCGGGACGCTCTAAGGTGAGGTCCATGCGACCCACGGCTTTGATCACCGGCGCCTCGCGGGGCGTGGGGGCGGCGATCGCCCGTGCCCTCGCCCCGACCCACGAACTTCTCCTGGGCGGGCGGGACGGCACCGCGCTCGACGCCATGTGCGCCGAACTGCCGGCGGCCCGCCCCTGGGCGGTGGAGCTCACCGAGCTCACCCCGGCCGAGGTGGAGGGGATCGACCGGCTCGACCTGCTGGTCCACAGTGCGGGCATCGCCAGGCTCGGCCACCTCGCCGACGTCCCGGCCGAGGTGTGGCGGCGGACGATGGAGGTCAACGTCATCGCGGTCGCCGAGCTGACCCGGCTGCTGCTGCCCGCGCTGCGCGCGGCCCGGGGGCACGTCGTGCTGATCAACTCCGGCGCCGGGCAGCGGGCCAACCCCAACTGGGGCGCCTACGCCGCCAGCAAGTTCGCCCTCCGCGCGTACGCCGACGTGCTGCGCGAGGAGGAGAACGCCCACGGCGTGCGCGTCACCACCGTCTTCCCCGGTCGGGTGGACACGGACATGCAAAGGGACGTGCGCGCCCAGGAGCAGGGGCCGTACGAGCCGGGAAGGTATCTGGAGGCGGAGTCGGTGGCGCGGGCCGTGCTGGCCGCGGTGACGGCCACGCCCGACGCCCACGTCACCGAGATCACCGTACGGCCGGCGGCGGGGCCGACCCGCTGACGGCCGCGCGAGGCGCGGGGACGCACGTTCGACAGCAGTGGCAGCACCGCCACGCCGCCCACCTGGAGGACCGGTGCACGTGACTTACTGGTGCGAGATGGCGTGGCTGTCGCCGGGCGAGGTCGTCGAGAGCGTCGTCGTCGGCGTCGAGGGCCGCCGCATCGCGGAGATCAGGCCCGAGGCGCCGCCTCCCCCCGGAGCCGTACGGCTGGCCGGGCTGACCCTGCCCGGCCTGGCCAACTGTCATTCGCACGCCTTCCACCGCGCGCTGCGCGGTCACACCCAGGCCGGTCGCGGCAGCTTCTGGACCTGGCGCGAGCGGATGTACGCGGCCGCCGAGGCGCTCGACCCGGACCGCTACCTCGCCCTGGCCACCGCGACGTACGCCGAGATGGCGCTCGCGGGGATCACCACCGTGGCCGAATTCCACTACCTGCACCACGGCCCCGGGGGCCGGCCGTACGCGGACCCGAACGCGATGGGCCACGCGCTGGTCGAGGCGGCCAGGCGAGCCGGGCTGCGCATCACCCTGCTCGACACCTGTTATCTGACCGGGGGCATCGGCGAGGCGCTCACCGGCACCCAGCTGCGCTTCGGCGACGGGGACGCGGAACGCTGGGCGGCCAGGGCCGACGAGCTCGCCCGGGTCCACGAGGGCGAGGAGGACGTCGAGATCGGCGCGGCCATCCACTCCGTGCGGGCGGTGCCGCCCGAGCAGATGCACGTCGTCGTCGACTTCGCCCACCGGCACACCGGGCCGCTGCACGCGCACGTGTCGGAGCAGCGGGCCGAGAACGAGGCGTGCGTCGAGGTCTACTCGGCCACACCCGTCCAGGTGCTGCACGACCACGGCGTGCTGGGGCCGCGCTCGACCGCGGTGCACGCCACCCATCTGTCCGACGTGGACGTGGCGCTGCTCGGCGGATCCACCACCCATGTCTGCATGTGCCCCACCACGGAACGCGACCTCGCCGACGGAGTCGGCCCCGCCCGCCGGCTCCTGGAGGCCGGGGCGCCGGTCACGCTCGGCACCGACAGCCAGGCGGTCATCGACCTGTTCGAGGAGGCGCGGGCGGTGGAGCTGGACGAGCGGCTGGTCACGGGCGAGCGCGGGCACTGGCCCGCCGCGCAGCTCCTGCACGCCGCGACCGCCGCCGGTCAGGCGTCGCTGGGCTTCCCCGACGCGGGGTGCCTGGTGCCCGGCGCCTGGGCCGACCTCGTCTCCGTACGGCTCGATTCGGTCCGTACGGCCGGCGCGACGAAGGCCTCGGCGGTGGAGTCGGTGGTGTTCGCCGCCACCGCCCCCGACGTGCACTCCGTGGTCGCCGGCGGGCGGCGGATCGTGGAGGACGGGCGGCACGTGCTCGGCGACGCCGGGGCGCTGCTGCGCGAGGCGCTCGCCCCGCTGCGCCGGTGAGGTTTGCGCCGTTCGCGGGGTGGCGAGGATGAGGAGACGTGGGGCCGAGCGGCATGACATCAGTCGTTTTCACGGACATCGGGCTGCTGTACACGGCGGACCCCGAGCGTGAGGAGATCGAGGACGCCGCGCTGGTCGCGGAGAACGGCGTGGTCCGGTGGATCGGCCGCTCCGCCGACGCCCCGCCCGCCGACGAGCGGGTCGACGTGGCGGGACGGGCCGTCGTCCCGGGCTTCGTGGACAGCCACGCGCACCTGGTCTTCGCCGGCGACCGCACCGCGGAGTTCGCCGCGCGGATGGCCGGCCGGCCCTACACGGCGGGCGGCATCCGCTCGACCGTCGCCGCGACCAGGGAGGCCACCGTCCCGGCGCTCGTGGAGACGACCGCTCTGCTGGTCGCGGAGATGACCATGCAGGGCACGACGACGTTCGAGATCAAGAGCGGATACGGCCTCACGGTCGAGCACGAGCGCCGCAGCCTGGAGATCGCCCGCCAGTTCACCGAGGAGACGACGTTCCTCGGGGCGCACGTCGTCCCGCCGGGGACGACCGCCGACGACTACGTCCGGCTCGTGACCGGCCCGATGCTGGAGGCGTGCGCGCCGTACGCCAAGTGGGTCGACGTGTTCTGCGAGCGCGGGGCGTTCGGCGAGGAGCACAGCAGGGAGGTGCTCGAGGCGGGACGCAAGGCCGGGCTGCGGATCAGGGTGCACGCCAACCAGCTGGGCGAGGGCCCCGGGGTGCGGCTGGCCTGCGAGATGGGGGCGGCCTCCGCCGACCACTGCACGCATCTCACGGACGCCGACGTGGACGCGCTCGCCTCCAGCGGGGTGGTCGCCACCCTGCTGCCGGGCGCGGAGTTCTCCACCAGGTCGCCGTACCCGGACGCGCGGCGCCTGCTCGACGCGGGCGTCACCGTGGCGCTGGCGACCGACTGCAATCCGGGCTCCTCCTTCACCACCTCGATGCCGTTCTGCGTCGCCCTGGCCGTACGCGAGATGGGGATGACGCCGCTGGAGGCCGTGCGGGCGGCGACCCGCGGCGGCGCGCGGGCGCTGCGGCGCACCGACGTGGGCACCCTGTGCGCAGGCTCCCGCGCGGACCTCGTCATCCTGGAGGCCCCGTCGTACGTCCACCTGGCGTACCGGCCGGGGGTGCCGCTGACGGCGCAGGTCTGGCGGATGGGACGCCGCCTCGTTTGAGCCCGCCGGACCTGGGTAATCGCCTTTTCTCCCGGCCCCGCATCCTCCTTGGGGAGGAGAACGAAACCATTCCCGGGTCGTATTCGTTTGGGGAATCTTTGCCTTGGACCGGCCGTTTACCGGGGCAGGAGCAGGAAACCGGGGGCCGTGCCGAGCGGGGCGGACACGCCCGGTTCGCCGGCTCACATATTGCATATCGCGGCGGCGGAACGAGGTGCCATCGGATGGCGACGGGGAATCGGACGCAGGAACAGCACGTCTCTGACCGGGATCTGCTGGGGACGTATCTGGCCGAGATCGGCCGCGTTCCATTGCTGACCGCGGAGCAGGAGGTCGAGCTGGCCAAGCGCATCGAGGCGGGGCTGTTCGCCGAGCAGTTGCTCGACAGCGGACGGCGCGAGCCGAAGATCGCGGACGCGACCGACGAGGAACTGGAGCGCATCGCCATTTCGGGGCGGCGGGCGAAGGACGAGTTCATCCAGGCCAACCTGCGCCTGGTGGTGGCGGTCGCGCGGAAGTACTCCGGCCGGGGGATGCCGCTCATCGACCTGGTGCAGGAGGGGAACCTCGGGCTGGTCCGGGCGGTGGAGAAGTTCGACTACCGCAGGGGGTACAAGTTCTCGACCTACGCCACCTGGTGGATCCGGCAGTCGGTGGGCCGCTCGATCCACGAGCAGGCGCGGCCGGTGCGCCTGCCCACCCACGCGGGTGAGCAGATGACGCGGCTCATGCGGGTGCGCAGGGACATGCTGGCGGAGTTCGACGCCGAGCCGACCGACGCCGACCTCGCCGAGGTGCTCGACCTGCCGATCGAGCGGGTGCAGGAGCTGCGCCGCTGGGCCTCCGACCCGGTCTCCCTCCAGCTCGGCGTGGGCGACGAGGACGAGACCGAGCTCGGCGACATGATCGCCGACGAGACCTGGGCGGATCCCGAGCAGCAGGCCATGGCGACCCTGGAGAAGGAGCGCCTGGAGCAGTGGCTGACCGGCCTGGAGGGCCAGATGCGCGAGATGCTGCGCTGGCGGTACGGCCTGGTGGACGGCCGCGAGCACACCCTCACCGAGGTGGGGGAGCGCTACGGGATCGGCCGCGACCGCGCCCGGCGCATCGAGCGCGACGCGCTGGTGCGGCTGCGCAAGATGGCCAGCGCCGCGTAATCCGCGGCCCCGGCGGGGGCCGGAGACTCCGGCCGTGACGACGCGCACCCCTTGGGGTGCGCGTTTTGTCGTTCCGAGCACGTCCGAAACCCGCCCGAAACACGTCGGCGGCGAGTTTCACACATGTGAAACACGCATGGTCGTGGGCTGAAACGGCGGAAGAACACGCTGTCGCCAACGTCAGTGCGCCGGCCGGCCAATGGTGACCCCGGGCGAAGCCACTGAGGGAGTGATAACCGGCCACACGCCAAATTGTAAGGAGGGCCGCGTCGGTGAAGATCGATACCGGCACCACCGCCTGGATGATCACGGCCACCGCACTGGTGCTGCTGATGACCCCCGGGCTCGCGTTCTTCTACGGGGGCATGACCAGGGCGAAGAGCGTCCTGAACATGATGATGATGTCGTTCGTCAGCATCATCACCGTCACCATGGCCTGGGTGCTGTACGGGCACTCGCTGGCCTTTGACGCCTTCGGCGACGGGGACAACTTCATCAACAAGTTCATCGGCGGCGGGGACGCCCTGGGCCTGCAGAGCCTCATCGACACGACCACCAAGGACGACGGCACCGGTATGCCGAGCCTGGTGTTCTCGGCCTTCCAGCTCACCTTCGCGATCATCACGGTGGCCCTCATCAGCGGCGCCATCGCCGACCGGGCGAAGTTCGGCGCGTGGGTCGTCTTCGGCCTCGCCTGGGCGACGCTCGTCTACTTCCCCGTCGCCCACTGGGTCTGGGGCGGCGGCTGGCTGGCGAACCTCGGCATCGAGGACTTCGCCGGAGGCACGGTCGTCCACGTGAACGCGGGCGCCGCCGGCCTCGCGCTCGCGTTCGTGCTGGGCAAGCGCACCGGGTGGCGCAAGGACCCGATGCGGCCGCACAACCTGACCCTGGTCCTGCTCGGCGTGGGCCTGCTGTGGTTCGGCTGGTTCGGCTTCAACGCCGGGTCCGAGCTCGCGGTCGACGGCACCGCCGGCCTCGCCTTCATGAACACCCAGGTCGCCACGGCCGCCGCGGCCGGCGCGTGGATCCTCGTGGAGAAGCTGCGCGACGGCCACTCCACCACCCTCGGCGTCGCCTCCGGCGCCGTCGCCGGCCTCGTCGCCATCACCCCCGCCTGTGGTTTCGTCGACCCGTGGGCGGCGCTCGTCCTCGGCGTCGTCGCCGGCGCGGTCTGCGCGTACGCGGTGGGCCTGAAGTATCGCCTCGGCTTCGACGACTCGCTCGACGTGGTCGGCGTGCACCTGGTCGGCGGCGCGATCGGCGCGGTCTCCCTCGGCATCATCGCCCGCTACCCCTTCGCGGACGGCCAGAACGAGGGCCTCATCTACGGCGGCCCGATCTCCCAGCTCGGCGTGCAGGCCCTCGGCCCTGTCGCGGTCGGCCTCTACTCCTTCATCATGGCGTACGTGATCGGGAAGATCATCGACAAGACGATGGGCTTCCGGATCGACCAGGAGGACGAGGTCACCGGCATCGACATCACCACCCACGCCGAGACCGGGTACGACCTCGGCACCGTCCACTCCTCGGGAGTGGCGTCCGTCAACGGGCCCGTGCCCGCGTCCGCGAAGAAGGTCGACGCATGAAACTCATCACCGCAGTCATCAAGCCGTTCAAACTGGACGACGTGAAGGCCGCCCTGGAGCAGTTCGGCATCAAGGGCATGACGGTCTCGGAAGCCAGCGGCTACGGCCGTCAGCGCGGCCACACCGAGGTCTACCGCGGCGCCGAGTACCAGGTCGACCTGGTGCCCAAGGTCCGGGTCGAGGTGCTCGCCGAGGAGGACGACGCCGAGGACGTCATCGACGTCATCGTCAAGGCGGCCCAGACCGGCAAGATCGGTGACGGCAAGGTCTGGTCGGTCCCCGTGGACACGGTGGTACGGGTCCGCACCGGGGAGCGCGGGCCGGAGGCGCTGTAACCGGATGATGAGAGGGGAGGCGCGCTCGTTCGCCGCGGTCCGCAAGGACCGGGCCGCGGACATCGACAGATGGCTCACCGATCTGTTCCGCACGGCGGCCATGCGGCCGTACGCGCGGGAGGGGGGATCGGGAGGGAAGGGCGGCCTCCCCGAGGAGCGCGGCCCCGCCGCTCCCCTCGGGGCCGGCTCCGCCGCCGGGCCCAACGGGATCAGCGGGATCGCCCTGGTCGCGGTCGGCAGCCTGGGCCGGGGCGAGCTCGCCCCGGGCAGCGACCTCGACCTGGTCCTGCTCCACGACGGCCGCGACGACGTGGCGAGGATCGCCGACCGCATCTGGTACCCCATCTGGGACTCCGGAGTCGGCCTCGACCACTCGGTCCGCACCGTGGACGAGGCGGTGAAGGTCGCCAGGGAGGACCTCAAGGCCGTGCTCGGCCTGATCCAGGCCCGTCACGTGGTGGGGGACCCCGAGCTGACCAGGGCCGCGCGGGAGGCCGTGCTCGCCGAGTGGCGCGCGGACTCCCGGCGCAGGCTGGCCGAGCTGCGCGCCTCGGCCGACAAGCGCGCCGAATCGGGCGGCGAGCTCGCGTTCCTGCTCGAACCCGACCTCAAGGACGCCAGGGGCGGACTGCGCGACGTGCAGGCGATGCAGGCCGTGGCCGCCGCCTGGGTCGCCTCGGCCCCCGGCCCCCGGGTGCGCGAGGCGTACGAACTGCTGCTGGACATCCGGCACGGGCTGCACCTCGTCACCGCGCGCGGCACCGACCGCCTGGTGCTCCAGGAGCAGGACGCGGTCGCCGGCACGCTGGGCCTGCTGGACGCCGAGGCGCTGATGCGGCGTCTGGCCGAGGCGGGCCGGACCGTCTCCCACGCGTTCGACGCCACCTGGCGCACGGTCGACCGGCTGCTCACCGGTCCCGCGCCCCGGGGGCGCAGGCCCCTCGCCGACGGCGTCGTGGAGCACGGCGGTGAGGTCGTGCTGGCCCGCGGGGCCAACCCGCGCACCGACCCCACGCTCGTTCTCCGCGCGGCCGCGGCCGCCGCGGAGGCCGGGCTGCCGCTCGCGCCCGCGACGGTCTCCACGCTGGCCGCGCAGTCTCCGCCGCTGCCCGTGCCGTGGCCCCCGGAGGCCCGCGGCGCGCTGGTCGCGCTGCTCGGCGCGGGGCGCGCCGCCGTACCGGTCTGGGAGGAGCTCGACCAGGCGGGGGTGCTCGTGAAGCTCATCCCCGACTGGGAGCGCGTACGTCACCGCCCCCAGCGCAACCCGGTCCACCGCTACACCGTCGACCGGCACCTCATCGAGACCGCGGCCGGCGCGGCCGCCTTCACCCGTGAGGTGTCGCGGCCCGATCTGCTGCTCATCTCGGCGCTCCTGCACGACATCGGCAAGGGCTGGCCGGGCGACCACTCCACCACGGGCGAGATCGTCGCCAGGGACATCGGCACCAGGATGGGCCTGCCCCAGGCGGACGTGGACGTCCTCGCGACCGTGGTGCGGCACCACCTGCTGCTGCCGGAGACCGCCACCCGGCGGGACCTGGACGACCCGGTGACGATCTCCCGGGTCGCGGAGGCCGTCGGGTCGAGGCAGGTGCTCGAACTGCTGTCCGCGCTGGCGGTGGCCGACGGCAACGCCACCGGCCCGGCCGCGTGGAACTCCTGGAAGGCGTCCCTGGTCTCCGACCTGGTCCGGCGGGTGCGGTCCGTGCTGTCCGGCACGCCGCCCGCGCCCGCGCCGGCGCTTTCCCCCGAGCAGGCGGCGCTCGCCCGGCACGGCGGCGGCGCGGTGCGGGTCAACGGCAGCGCGGTCACCGTGGTCGCGCCCGACCGGCCGGGCCTGCTGTGGCGGGCGGCCGGAGTGCTCGCGGCGCACCGTATGGCGGTCCGCTCCGCCTCCGCCGCGTCCGCGGGGTCGACGGCGGTCATCGAGTTCGTCGTGGCGCCCGAGTACGGCACGCCGCCGGACCCCGCGACGCTGGAGGCCGACCTGCGCCTCGTCCTGGCCGGACGGCTCGACATCGAGCAGCGCCTGGCCCGGCGGGCGAGGTCGATGCGTCCCTCCCGGGTGCCGGTGGCGCCGCCCCGCGTCACCCTGCTCGACGACGCGTCCAACACCGCGAGCGTGGTGGAGGTGCGGGCGCACGACCGGCCCGGCCTGCTGTGGCGGATCGGCCGCGCGTTCGGCGAGTGCGGGCTTGACGTACGAGCCGCGCGTGTGGAGACTCTGGGCGCAGAAGCGGTGGATGTCTTCTATGTGGCGGATCGAACAGGCCGTCCCATCCTCGATGAGCAGCAGCGTATGCAGGTGCGGGAGCACGTGCTCGCCGCCCTCAGGTGAGCTGGGTCACGATCCTCACCTCTTGGTAACAATTGGGGTGTTGCGGTAGGGGTAGGGCCGTTCACCATCGTGACCTTGTGGTCGAATTGTCCCCGCTTATATAGCTGTGTCACTTCATGCTGTCCAGACGCGTGAAGGCATGCCGAACGATGGCGGGGCCGGTGAGCATGGAGCAGTCGAATACCGATAACCGCAGGCGGCGGAGTCGTCTCTCGCCGCGCAACTGGCGAGTGCCCACACGCCTGACCGCGCTGATCGTCGCCCCGACGCTCGTCGCCGTGCTGCTCGCCGGCGTCCGCGTCGTCGGCTCGATCGACAGCCTGACGGCCTACCAGCGGACCAGGTCGGCGGCGGAGTACTCGGTGCACCTGCGGGACCTCGCCGAGCAGCTCGCCCTCGAACGGGACCTGTTCGTCTGGGGTGGCACCAGCAGGCGCAAGTTCAACATCGACGGGGAGACCGAACTGACCCGCGCCCAGCAGCGCGCGGCGGTCGACCCGCTGATCCAGCAGGTCAAGGCGGACCTCAAGAACCTCAACGCGGACTACGGCACCCGTGCGGTGGAGCAGGCGCAGCAGCTTTCGAGCCGCATCTCGAGCCTCGCGGGGATCCGCGACAACGGCGCGCCCGAGGACTACAGCGCCCTGATCGCCAACATCCTGCGTCTCCAGGACGAGCTGGGCAACAACGACGACAACGCCTCGATCGTCGGCAACATCCGCGCGCTCAACGCTCTCGCCCACGCCAAGGAGGAGGCGGCCCTGCAACGGGCCATCCTCACCCGTGAGCTGATGGAGCGCACCCAGACCTTCACCACGTTCGAGCTGCAGGACTTCCTGGCCTCGCAGTCACGTCAGCAGAGCTACCTGGCGACGTTCTACACGGAGGCCCCGCCGGCCGAGGCGAGCCGCCTGGTCACCCTCTTCGCCGACCCGAACGTGGTCAACAGCGAGCTGACCAAGTCGTGGGCGCTCACGCTCGGCCTGCAGAACCAGTCCCTCAGCCGATACCGGGGCAGGGACAGGACGGCCCAGCAGTGGTTCCAGGACAGCACCAAGGCGATCGAGCAGATGGCGGCCGTCGAGGGACGCGTGTCGGGGCTGGTGCAGGACCGCGCCCGCGACCTGCAGTCGGCCGAGCAGCGCAACGCCCTCATCGCCGGCGGCCTGATCCTCGCGCTCCTCGTGCTCGTGCTCGCCACGACCGTGCTCATCGCGCGGTCCATGGTCTCGCCGCTGCGCCGCCTGCGGGCGGAGGCGCTCGACATCGCCGGGCGGCGGCTGCCGGAGATCGTCCGGCGGATGCGCGAGTCCGAGGACCCCGGGCGCGAGTCCCACGTGCAGCCGATCGCGGTCGACAGCAGCGACGAGATCGGCGAGGTGGCGCAGGCCTTCGACGAGGTCCACACGCAGGCCGTGCGCCTGGCCGCCGAGGAGTCCCGCCTGCGCGCCAACGTCAACGCGATGTTCGTGAACCTGTCGCGGCGTACGCAGACCCTGGTGGAGCGGCAGATCTCGCTGATCGACGGCCTGGAGCGGGGCGAGGAGGACGGCCGGCGCCTGGCCGACCTGTTCAAGCTGGACCACCTGGCGACCCGCATGCGCCGCAACAGTGAGAACCTCCTGGTCCTCGCCGGTCACGAGCCGCCCCGCAAGCGCAGCCAGCCCGCCCGGCTGGTCGACGTGGTCCGCGCGTCGCTGTCGGAGGTCGAGGACTACGAGAGGGTCGTCGTCCGGATCCCCCGTACGATCGCGATCGCGGGGCACGCCGCCAACGACGTCGTCCACCTGCTGGCCGAGCTGGTGGAGAACGCCATCGCCTTCTCTCCGCGCAACACCAAGGTCGTCGTCTCCAGCAGCCCCGTCGAGGGCGGCGCCGTGATGCTCGGCGTCACCGACGCCGGCATCGGCATGTCGCCGGAGGAGCTCGCGGAGATCAACCGTCGTCTCGCCGAGCCGCCCACGATCGACGTGTCGGTGTCCCGCCGGATGGGCCTGTTCGTGGTCGGCCGCCTCGCGTTGCGGCACGGCATCCGGGTGCAGCTGCGCCGGGGCGAAGGCGCGGGCGTCATCGCCATGGTGCTGTTCCCCACCCAGCTCATCAGCAACGCCGACCAGCCCACCATGCCGCGCCCCTCCGTTCCGGCCGGGCAGACGGCGGCCGGGCTGCCGGCCCGGCAGGCGTTCGGCGCCGAGCCGGACCCGCTCGGCTCCGCGCCGGGGGGTGGATCGTTCGAACCCTGGAGCTCCGGCAACGGTGCGGCGGGTGGCGGCGTCGGATCCCGCAGGCCTCCGGCGACCAGCGGGAACGGGCCCGGCGGAAACGGATTCAGCGGCGCCGGAACCGGCGGCAACGGCTCGGGTGGGTTCACCGCGTTCGGCGCGCCGACGGGTGAGGCGCCCGCCGGGCCCGCGGAGAACCCGTTCGCGGGAGGGGCGTTCACCGAGCACTCGGGGCCGCATCCGGCGCCGGGCGCGCCCGGGAGGGCGGCGGACGGCGACACCCCGAGCCCCGCGTTCGGGGAGCGGTCCGACTCGTCGTGGCCTCCGGCGTCCGCCGGACCATCGGCGTCGCCGCTGGCCGGGGCCGCGAGCGGGAGCGGCGAGGACCGTGCCGAGCATTCGTGGCCGTCCCTGCCCACGGGACCGGCGGGCCTCCCGCAGCGGGGCGCGCCCACCGGGCCGACGGCGTTCTCTCCGTCGAGCACCGGGCCGACGGCGTTCTCTCCGTCGAGCACCGGGCCGACGGCGTTCTCTCCGTCGAGCACCGGGCCGACCGCGTTCTCTCCGTCGAGCACCGGGCCGACCGCGTTCTCTCCGTCGAGCACCGGGCCCACGGCGTTCTCTCCGTCGAGCACCGGGCCCACGGCGTTCTCTCCGTCGAGCACGGGACCCACGGCGTTTCCGCCGTCCGGCACCGGAACGGCCGGGGCGGCAGGCACGCCGGTGTCTCCCGGCGGCCCCGGAGCCTTCGCGGCAGAGAACGAAGCGTCGTCGACCGGGCCGCTGCCCTCGGTGGAGGATTCGCCGCTGGAGCGGGGAGACGAGTTCCTGCCGATCTTCGCCTCGGTCGAGTCCGCGTGGTTCCGGCGTCCCTCGGACACCGGCCCGCAGGCCGCGCCCGCGGCGCGGTCCGGTGCCGGTGAGGACGAGGAGAAGGCCGGGGAGAGCACCGGGGAGATCGCCAGGGTGCCGGGTTCCGCCCCGGCGCCAGGACCCGCCGATCCACAGGACGAACGCCCGGGCGGGTGGCGGTCGCGGGCCGACAGCGGCTTCCAGGCCGCGGCGAGCGCCCGGGATCCCCTGCTGGGCGGCGTGACCGCGGCGGGCTTGCCGAAGCGCACGCCGAAGGCCAACCTGGTGCCCGGTTCGGTGGGCGCGGAGGGCCCTGCCGCCGCCGCCCCGCGTCCCCCGGTCTCGGCCGAGGCGGTGCGCAACCGACTGTCCAGCTTCCAGCAGGGTGTTAGGCGAGGCCGGGCCCAAGCGGCCGGAGGTTTCGCCGAAGGGTCGGGTAAAGAGGAGGAGGGCTCGTGACTGAGCTGAGCGTGGAAGCACGCAGGTTCGACTGGCTGATCACCGAGTTCGTCGGCACCACGCCCGGCGTGGCGCACGCGGTGGTGGTGTCGTCGGACGGCTTGCGGCTGGCCCAATCGGACGGCTTTCCGCCTGACCGCGCCGACCAGCTCGCGGCGGTCGCCGCCGGCCTGCTCAGCCTCACCGTCGGCGCCTCGCGGGTGTTCGAGGGGGGCTCGGTGACGCAGACCGTCGTCGAGATGCAGCGGGGACTGCTGCTCGTGATGGCGATCAGCGACGGCTCCTGCCTGGCCGTCCTCGCCGCGCCGGACTGCGACATGGGCCTGGTGGCCTACCAGATGACCCTGCTCGTCGAGCGGGCGGGGCAGGTGCTCACTCCGGCGCTGCGCGCCGAGCTGCAGACGTCACGGCGATGATCATGGGAGCGGGCCATGCGTGATCGCGACGGGACAGAGGACGAGCCTCTGTTCCGTCCGTACGCCGTCACCGGTGGCCGATCCGAGCCGCGTTACCACATGGCGATGGAAACCCTCGTATCATCGGTGACCTTGAAGAGCAATGACTATTCCCTGCTCAGCCCTGAGCAGGAGTCGATCATGATGCTATGTCGTTCCGTACGATCGGTCGCGGAGATCTCGGCGTTGCTCCGGGTCCCGCTCGGCGTGGCACGTGTGCTCATCGCCGACATGGCCGACGAGGGTCTGGTCCGCCTGCACATGCCGCAGCTGAACCAGGGACAGCCAGACCTCAACCTGCTCGAAAGGGTGCTCAGTGGACTACGCAGGCTCTAGCCGTGGTCTTACCTCGACGAAGATCGTCGTGGCGGGTGGGTTCGGCGTCGGGAAGACGACCTTCGTCGGTGCCGTCTCCGAGATCCTGCCGCTGACGACCGAGGCCGTGATGACCGACGCCAGCGCGGGCATCGACGACCTGGGGCTCACGCCGAACAAGACGACCACGACGGTCGCCATGGACTTCGGCCGGCTCTCGCTCGACCAGGACCTCATCCTCTACCTGTTCGGCACGCCGGGTCAGCACCGGTTCTGGTTCATGTGGGACGACCTCGTCCGCGGCGCCATCGGGGCGGTCGTGCTCGTCGACAGCCGCAGGCTCGCCGACTGCTTCCCGGCGATCGACTACTTCGAGGAGGCCCAGCTTCCCTTCCTGGTCGCGATGAACGGCTGGGAGGGGCAGTTCCTCCACTCGGAGGAGGAGGTCCGCGAGGCGCTGTCCCTGCCTCCGCACGTCCCGATCGTCCGTACGGACGCCCGCTCGCGGGATGCCGTCAAATCCACGCTCATCAGCCTGGTCGAGTACGTGCTGACCGTCCGGGCCGCGTACGGCAGGCAGTACTGAGCCCGTACGTACACATGTCCCCGACAGACCTCGCCCCGGAGAGGGGTCCGGCGAGGGCGGCACCCCGGAGGGTGCCGCCCTCGCGGCGTACGGTGCGACCATGCGGCCGGAGCCGCGGGCCGCGTTCGCCAGACACTTCCCTAGCCGGCAGGGCAGAATTCGGTATTGATGCCGACCCGATATTTAACCAAATAACATCATCTCCATGCCTGTCTAGGCTATTTGTGCACGGGTGTTCGGTTGGCCTCCCTGGTGTCGGTGTGCTGCAATTACCCTCGCCTGCAGGACGTCTCGCACGTCACGCCAGCCCCATCCGTGCTGAGACACTCCCCCCTGTGCGCACATACGGCGAGAGGTTGCAAAGCCTGTGACGACACAAGACCCCCGGACCGACGAGAGCCCCGGGACCGGGGTTCCGGCTGAGCAGGAGCCCGACGAGGGAAGCCGTTTCCTGCTGCGCAACTGGCGCGTGCGCTCCAGGCTTGTGGCCCTGATTCTCATTCCCACCCTGGCGGCGCTGCTGCTCGGCGGCCTTCGGGTCATCACCTCGGTGAACACGGCGTCCGAATACCAGCAGACCAGTGACCTGGCGCGGCTCGTCGACAAGGTCGCGGGCCTCACCCACGAACTCCAGTCGGAGCGCGACAGGGCCGCCTGGAACGCGACGATCGGCCGCCCGGCGAAGGCGAGCGCCGCCGTCAAGGCGCAGATCATCCTCACGAACAAGGCGGCCACCGCGGTGCGCGACCTGGCGAACGAGGTCAGGTCGAAGGTGGGCAGCCGCGGCGCCATCGAGATCGAGCACATCCTCGGCAGACTCGACGGTGTGGAGTCCCTGCGCAGTCAGGCACTGGAAGGGAACCTGCTCCCCAGAGCGGTCCTGGACCAGTACACCCTCGTCATCGACACCCTGCTGGCCCTGCAGGACGACCTGGCCAAGAGCACGCAGGACGACAGGCTCGCCGCGTCGGCCGTCACGCTGGCCGCGCTCGCCCGCGCGAAGGAGAGCGCCTCCGTGCAGCGCGGCCTGCTGACCACGGTGCTGCCGGTCGACCGCTTCGAGCAGGCCCAGCTGCAGAACTTCCTCGGCGCCGTGTCCGCGCAGGAGACCGAGCTGCGCGCCTTCCGGAAGAGCGCCACCCCCGAGGAGCGGACCGACTACGACAACACGGTCACCGGCGGCAAGGTCGACCAGGCGGAGTTCATCCGCACGCTGGTGCTCGACCGCGCCAACGCGGGCTTCTCGCTCAAGGGCCTCGACCTGTCGGTACGGGACGACACCCGCCTCTGGTACGACGCGATGTCGCAACCCATCAACCGGATGCGCACCGTCGAGGCAAAGCTGACCTCCGCGATCGTGGCGCGGAGCCAGTCGCTCAAGGACGACGAGCAGCAGCGCGCCATCATCGTGGCCGTCGCCGTCGCCCTCCTGCTGATCGCGGTACTGCTCGTCACCACGGGCGTCGCCCGCTCCCTCGTACGTCCGCTGCGGCGGCTGCGCAGCGAGGCGCTGGAGATCGCCGGCAGCCGCCTCCCCGACACGGTCCAGAAGCTGCGGGAGGCCGGCGACGCCGCCGAGGTCCCGCCCATCGCCCCGATCCAGGTGATCGGCCGCGACGAGATCGGCGAGGTCGCGCGGGCCTTCGACGAGGTCCACCGCGAGGCGATCCGGCTGGCGGGCGACGAGGCCCGGCTGCGCAGCAACGTCAACGCGATGTTCGTGAACCTCTCGCGGCGTACGCAGACGCTGGTGGAACGCCAGCTGTCCCTGATCGACGGCCTGGAGCAGGGCGAGCAGGACGAGCAGCGGCTCGGGAACCTGTTCAAGCTCGACCACCTGGCGACCCGCATGCGCCGCAATGAGAACCTCCTGGTCCTCGCCGGCCAGGAGGCCGCGCGCCGCTGGGGTCAGCCGGTGCCCATCGTCGACGTCGTGCGCGCCTCGCTGTCGGAGGTCGAGAACTACGAGCGCGTCGACCTCCAGGTGCAGTCCGGAGCGTCGGTCGTCGGCCAGTCGGTCAACGACGTCGTCCACCTCGTGGCCGAGCTGGTGGAGAACGCCATCTCCTTCTCGCCGCGCGACACCAAGGTCACGGTGTCGAGCAACCGCATCGACGGCGGCGGGCTGATCATCTCCGTCAGCGACCAGGGCATCGGCATGACGCCCGAGGAACTGGCCCAGACCAACTACCGGCTCGCCAACCCGCCGGTCGTGGACGTGTCGGTGTCCCGCCGCATGGGCCTGTTCGTGGTCGGCCGCCTGGCGCTGCGCCACGGCATCCGGGTGCAGCTGCGCCAGCAGGACACCGGTGGCCTGACGGCCATGGTGCTGCTGCCCGAGGCGCTGCTGGCCCACGCCGGCCCGGCGTTCCCCGGCGTGCCCGGCATGCCGCAGCCCGAGCTGACCAGCCCGATGCCGGCCGTCGGGACCGGGCCGCAGTTCGGCGCCTCCGTGTTCGGCGGTGCGCCGGCCCTCGCCAGCCCGACGCCGTTCGAGAACCCGTCACGCACTCCCGTGTTCGGCGCGGACGCGCCCGGCGTCGGCACTCCCGGCGCCGACCCCTTCGAGCGTGGGCCCTTCGAGTCCTTCCCGCGGGAGACGGTCGGCTTCGATCCCGACCCGTTCGCCCGCAACCCCTTCGAGCCGCCGCCGAACCGGAGCGCCGACAGCGACCCGTTCGCGCGCAACCCCTTCGAGACCGGTGGTTCGGGGCGCCCGGGCGAGACCGATCCGTTCGCCCGCAACCCCTTCGACACCGGCGGCTTCGGTCAGGGCGGGCAGTCCGAGCCGTTCGGCCGCAGCCCGTTCGAGTCCGGACCGTTCGACCGGGCGGCCTTCGACAAGACGCCGTTCGAGAAGACACCCTCCGAGCGAGACCCGTTCGAGACCACGAACTTCGACTCGGGCGCGTTCGACGCCGGCCCCTTCGACACCAACCCCTTCAACCGGGGTCACGTCGGGGAGGCCCCGGTGGACACGCCGTGGCCCGGCCACCTGCCCCCGCCGGGAGGCGCATCCTGGCCCGGCACCCCGCAGGAGACCGGTCCCGGCTGGGCCGGACGGACCGGCCGCGGCGCCTTCGAGGGCGACGACAACACCGGCCCGCTGCCGGTGGTGCGGACCTCGCCGCTGGAGTCGGAGGAGGAGTTCCTCCCGATCTTCGCCGCGGTCGAGTCGGACTGGTTCAAGAAGGCCGACGTCCCGGCGGACAAGAACGACGACGAGGGCGAGACCGGCACGGACACCCGGGCCTGGTCCTCCCCGGCGGACGCCGGCTGGCAGGCGGCCAAGGCGGCCAGCGAGCCGGCCCTGGGCGGGGTCACCTCGTCGGGCCTGCCCAAGCGGGTGCCCAAGGCGAACCTGGTCCCCGGCTCGGCCAATGCTCCCGCCGCCCCCTCCGCGGAGCCCGCCGCGGCAGCGGCGGCCTCCCCGCCGTCGCCCCCGCCCGTGCTCTCGCCCGAGCGGGTGCGCAGCAGGCTCTCCAGCTTCCAGCAGGGCGTACGGCAGGGCCGGGCCGTCGCCCGCGGGGAGGCCGAGGAGGACCAGGGATATCCCGGGGCGGCGGCCCTGGGCACGCCCGATGCCCAGGACACTGAGAAGGAGGACTGATGAGGGAAATGAGCCAGGCCGCACGCGGCATCAACTGGTTGATCACGGACTTCGTGAACAACGTGCCGGGTGTGGCGCACACCGTGGTGGTGTCGGCGGACGGGTTGCCTCTGGCGTTCTCGGACGGGTTTCCGAAGGACCGGGCGGATCAGCTGGCGGCGGTGGCGGCCGGGTTGATCAGTCTGACGCAGGGTGCCTCGCGGGTGTTCGAGGGCGGCCCGGTGACGCAGACGGTGGTGGAGATGCAGCGGGGGTTGTTGCTGATCATGTCGATCAGTGACGGGTCCTGTCTGGCGGTGCTGGCGGCGGCGGATTCGGATCTGGGTCTGGTGGCCTATCAGATGACGTTGCTGGTGGAGCGGGCGGGTCAGGTGCTGACTCCCGCGGTTCGCGCCGAACTCCAGGCGTCCCACCCGCGGTGAGGCGACTCCGCGAAGTGAGGCACGTGGTGGAGGACAGATCGGGGAAGACGCCCTGAGAGCGGAGCGGCCGGGGCGGCCGCCGGGTTCCGGAGCGAGAGCGAGAAGGTCAGGAGGACGCTGTGGCAGGCGGCGGCTGGAACAACGAGGCCTATCCGCCGGTGGGCGACGCCCACCGGCAGTACGGCGGCACGAACTCCGTCCCGACGCCGGCACCGGCGCCGATGGAGCAGAGCTCGCTGGTGCGGCCGTACGCCGTCACCGGTGGACGTACGGCACCGCGGCTCCAGCTCGCCATGGAGGCACTCGTGTCCTCCGCCACGGTGATGCATCAGGACCTTTCCACGCTCACCCCCGAACGCCAGGCGATCAGCACGT